>CAZCER010000575.1:0-2421 GCA_964497385.1 uncultured Armatimonadia bacterium
GCCGTCCGAGCCCGCTCGGATCGTCGCGCTCGCGAGGCGTCCGTCCGACCACGCGACGTCAACCTCGTAGTTGCCGCGCGCCCGCAGACCGCGAACGGAGCCTTCGCGCCACGCCGGGGGCAGGGCGGGCAGAAGATGGATCTCGCCGTCGTGGCTCTGGAGGAGCATCTCCGCCACGCCGGCGCAGCCGCCGTAGTTGCCGTCGATCTGGAAGGGCGGGTGGTTGTCGAAGAGGTTGGGGTGGGTGGACTTCGCGAGGAGCGCCCGGAGGTTCTCCTCGCACGTCGCTCCATCGCGCAAGCGCGCGAAGAAGTTGATGATCCACGCGCGGCTCCAGCCCGTGTGGCCGCCTCCGTGCGAGAGGCGGTGATCGAGCGTGGCCCGAGCGGCGGCCGCGAGTTCGGGCGTCCCGTCGACGGTGATCTGGCGGCCGGGATGGAGGCCGAACAGGTGCGACACGTGCCTGTGTCCGGGCTCCGGCTCTTCGAACTCCTCGGGCCACTCCATGAGGCGGCCGTCGGTCCCGATTCTGAGGGGCGCGAGCCGGGCGCGGGCGTCCATGAGACGCTCGCGGAACTCCTCGTCGGTCCCGAGCGCCTCACTCGCCTCGATGCAGTTTCGGAAGGCATCCTCGACGATCATCTGGTCCATCGTGCAGCCCATCGCGATGTTCGAGACCTGCCCATCGGGCGTGCGGAACGCGTTCTCCGGCGAGGCCGACGGCCCACTTACGAGGAGGCCGGTCCGCGGGTCCTCGACGAGGAAGTCGAGGAAGAACTCGGCGGCCTCGCGCATCACCGGGTAGCCCTCGTCGCGCAGGTACTCGGGGTCGCGGCTGAACGCGTAGCGCTCCCACGGGTGCTGGGCGCACCATCCGGCCCCCAGAGGCCGTAGACGCACGCTCCGACCGGGTCGGTGAAGTGCCAGGCGTCGGTGGTGTGGTGGGCGACGAAGCCGCCGCAGCCGTAGACCTCGCGCGCGGTCTTGCGCCCGTTCGGCCGCAAAGCGTCGATGAACTCGAGGAACGGCTCGTGGCACTCGGCGAGGTTGCACGTTTCCGCGGGCCAGTAGTTCATCTGGATGTTGATGTTGATGTGGTAGTCGGCGTTCCACGGCGGCGTCAGACCGTCGGCCCAGAGCCCTTGGAGGTTCGAGGGCATTGCGCCGGGCCGCGAGCAACTGATCAGCAGATAGCGCCCGAACTGGAAGTAGAGCGCGATGAGATGCGGGTCCGAGCCACCCGCCTGGACCGCGACGAGTCTCTCGTCCGTGGGCGTGCGCGTCGCCTCGTCGCCGCCGAGATCGAGCGCGACGCGTCGGAAGAGCCGCTGGTGCTCGGCGATGTGACCCGCGCGGAGTTCGGCGCAGCTCTTCGCGCCGGCCTCGGCTAGCTGCTTGGTGCAGATCGCCGTAGGGTTGTCACCACGGTAGCTTGTCGCACCGGTCAACAGCAGCGTCACGGCGTCCGCGCCCTCGACGCGGAGCGACCCGTCCAGGGCGCGCACGGAGCCGCCCTCGGGGATGGCTCGCAGGCGCGCCTCAAAGTCCACGCCTCCGTCCTGGCCCGCATGGCCGCTCATCACGATGCGGTCCTCGCCCAGTGTGCGGACAGTGGCGTCGGCGGGGCGGGAGAGGGAGGTCGTGAAAGTCACGCTGCCCGGCGCGCTCGCCGCGATCCGAACGACCAGCGCTTGGTCAACCGGACTCGAGAACACCTCGCGGGTGTAGGTCACTCCGTCGGCCGTGTACATCGTGCGCGCGATGGCTGTATCGAGGTCGAGGTCGCGCCGGTAGTCCTCGACGACGGCCGGCCGGTCGAATGTGAGGTTCAGGTCGCCGAGGGTCTGGTAGGTGTGTTGCCCGTTGTCGAGACGGAGACCCATGATGGCCTCCTGGGCGAGCCGCTGGGCCTCGACGTACTTGCCCTCGAAGAGCAGGCGCCTGACCTCGGGCAGGTTCTCGAGCGCCTTCGGGTTCGCGCGCGGGATGGGCTTGCCGGTCCAGAGGGTGTCCTCGTTGAGCTGGATGCGCTCGCGATCGACGCCACCGAAGACCATGGCGCCGAGACGGCCGTTCCCGATGGGGAGAGCCTCCTCCCAGACATCGGCGGGCTGACGATACCAGAGCGAGAGGGGCTGCTCGGGCGGGGCCGCCTCGCCCTCGAAACGCGTGCGCACCCCGCCGACGGGCTCGTCGGCGCCATCGAGGTACTCGTTCACAGCGGCTTCCCCTTCCGGAGAGTCGGGATCGGCGGGCCACTGGGCCCAGGTCGGGTCGTCGCCCGCTCGGAACTGCCACGAGCCGATGAGGCTGACGGAGCCCTTGGGGCACTCGATGAACAGGTCGGGCCCTTCCATGCCAGCCCCGCCACCGTTGTCGAACACCCTCACGGCGAGCACGTTCGGCTGACCGTACCGGACC
>CAZCER010000575.1:2431-3636 GCA_964497385.1 uncultured Armatimonadia bacterium
GTGCCGGGTCGATGGCGTATTCGCGTACGGTGGTCCAAGCGGTCTCGACGTTCGGCGGCATCGTGCCTGTCGCGCCGATGGGCTGACCGTTCAGGAACGCCTCATCGCAGTCGTCGATCGTCCCGAGGTGAGCGGTGAGCGGAAGCCCGCGCCACGCCTCGGGAACCGTCACCCAGCAGCGGTACCAGGCGAAACCGTCCTGGTCGCCGGGCCACGTGTGCGGAACGCGGACGAACGGCCAGTCGCCCTGTGCAAGCGCCGAGGAGCAGGCGCACAGCGCCACGAGGGCCCCTGTCATACAACATCGCATCGTACGCATGGTCCGCCTCCGTCGCCTTCCCGCCCGACCGCCGGGGCATTCACCGCCAAGCGAGGCGAAGCCTTGTTCTCGTGTGGCGCCGGGCGATCACGGCACGTCGTCTCCTGGGGCGCGGTGCGGGCCGTACACCCTCTCCCCGCGCGAAGCGTTTGCGCGTAGGGGCGCAGGCTTGCCTCGCCCAGGGTGAGGGGCCCCACAGAGGTGCGTCCACGCGGCGCCATCACTGACCGAGCGTCACTGTTTGCGCAGGATCCGACAGGCCACCGTGAGGCCGTCCTCGTCATAGAGCCGTTCGGCAAGCTCGCGTGTCCGAGCGTCGACCGAGCGTCCCCTCGCCTTCTGCGCAAGCTTGCCGTCGCCGCGCCGGGCCGAGCGGACCTCACGGAGCACGGGGACCATGCGGCGGGCGATGGCGCGCGCGTGCGAGGCCTGCCTGAGCGCCTGGGTGGACTTCGACTTCGCGACCTCCGCCGAGGGCTACGAGCGGACCCGGGCCCTGGAAGAGCCGATGGCGACCGCCGGCGACGCCCAGCCTTTCATCCCGTCGGCGGGCTACCAGCTCGCACAGCTTACGCGGGCCGACGGGCGGCAGGGGCTCTTGTATCTCCGGTGCTTCGCGGGTGTGGAGCCGTGGGAGGCGTCTCCGGGGCGGACGATGCACCTGCGCTCGGAAGCCGGCGCCCGCTCAGGTGCTCCTCGATCTCGACGCCGAACGGGTGACGCTGCGCGTGTGGGACCTGAACACCGGTGAGGAGCGCACACTGGACGCTGCCGGCGACGGCGCCCTCGACCTCGGCACCACGGACCACGACTTCGCGGTGCTGTGGGACGTCAGGTAGGGGCAGCCGGCAGGTCGCTCGCTACGGAGCGCGGGCATCTTGCCCGC
>CAZCER010000576.1:0-3626 GCA_964497385.1 uncultured Armatimonadia bacterium
GGCGAACGGCCGGCCGAGGAGCGACTCGGCGAGTTCCAGCGGATTCGCCACCGTCGCCGAGCAGCCGATCAGACGAGGGCTCGACCCGTAGTGCTCGCAGATCCGAAGCAAGCGCCGGAACACGTGCGCCGCATGGCTTCCGAAGACGCCCGTGTAGGTGTGGAGTTCGTCCAGAACCACATAGCGCAGGTTCGCGAGATACTCCCCCCAGAGCGTGTGGTTCGGGAGGATCCCGACATGGAGCATGTCCGGGTTGGTGAGGATGACGTGCGAGTGGCGACGCACCCCCGCGCGCATCGATTGCGGCGTGTCCCCGTCGTAGGTCTCACACCGCAGAGGGTTGTCCGGCAAGAAGCCGCGCAGCTTCCGGAGCTGGTCCTGCGCGAGAGCCTTCGTCGGGAAGAGGTACATCGCCCGCGAGGTTCGGCGGCGCAGCAGCGCATCCAGGACCGGCAGGTTGTAGCAAAGGGTCTTGCCGCTCGCGGTTCCGGTGACGACCAGGTAGTCCCGCCCCGCGCGCGCATGCTCCAGCGCTTCGGCCTGGTGTGAGTACAGGCGCTCCACGCCCTGAGCGACAAGCGCGGCCCGCAGCTCGGGCGCGAGCCAGTCCGGCGCCGCGGCGTACGAGGCCTCCCGACCCGCTATCTTCCACTCGGCTGCAAGCGCCCCACGAAGCCGCGGCCTCAGCCGAAGTTCGTCGAGGTAGGCCTCGAGGTGGCTCGTCGGTGCTCGCTTCCCGCTCACGGCGCCGCCCTCCGCGATCCACCGCGTCAGTCCGGCGGGGGCGCGTCGTCATCGCTCGGGTCGCCGTTCCGCGGGCGCGGAGCTATGTCGATGTAGCCGTCCACAGGCTCAGGCTTCGCGTCCTCCGGTTCGGCCGTCGCCGAGTCCGGACTCCCGAGCGTCGCTGCGCCCAATCCCTCACGATTGTTGTCCCACTCGGGGTACGGGAGGCTCATTCCGGTTCTGTTGTCCGCCCGGCCCTCGTCCGCGGGCGAGGGTGCAAAGCCGGTCGAGGTCGGTTCCGTGGTCGGCTCCTCCTCGCCCGATGGCGCCTCGGCCGGGTTCGCATCCGCAGCGTCGTCCTCGCCCTCGGGCTCTTCGGCGCTGGCAAGAGCCGGAGGATCGCCCTCGGGGTCGCCCGGATCCACGACGCCCGCCGCCTGGTCCTCGGCTTCCCATCGCGAGTCCCGTTCCGCGTCCAACCGTCGCAGGCCCTTCTCGACCAGGGCCGCGACGCCGATCGACACGAAGTACAACCCGACCATCGGGCCCGCCACGATCGAGAGGTTCACGGGATCCCAGGTTGGGGTGATGACCGCCGCCAAGGCGACGCAGCCCAAGACGGCATGGCGCCAGAAACGCAGCAAACCCTCGCCGGTCACGATCCCGAGCCTCGCGAGAACACCGACGACGACGGGCATCTGGAAGACGACGCCCATCGCCAGCATGAGCGTAAGGAGCATCCCGAGGTAGACGCCCGGCTCGGGCATCAGAACGGTGTTCGGGAAGAGGCTCGCGAACTGGAACAGGAACTTCAGGGCAAGCGGAATCACGAAGTAGATGAACACGACGCCGCAGAGGAACAGAAACGGGCAGATCAGCATGACCACATAGCCCGCCCGGCGCTCGCGGACCGTCAGGGCAGGCGCCACAAAGCCCCACGCCTCCAGCGCGATGAACGGTATGGCGACGATGACGCCGGAAATGAGCCCGATCTTGAGCCACGTCATCATCGGGTCCATTGGCTTAGTGAAGATGAAGTTGGAGTTGATCCCCTCGAAGGCCTTGAGCGCCGGCTCCATCACCAGTTCGATGAGCGCGTTTCCCGCGAAGCCGACGCAGATCAGCGCCGCCACCAGCACGTACGCAATGCTCCGGATCAGGCGGATCCGGAGTTCCTCCAGGTGGTCCAGAAAGTGCAGCTCTTCGCCTTCGTAGGCGTCAGGGTCAACGGGGCGGCGCGGATCGCTCTTGCGGAAGAAAAGCCTGGTCATGCGCTACTCCGTGGCCGGCTCCGCGGGAGGAGAGGAGCCTCCGCCCGTGGCCTGAACGTTCGCATCCGCGGAGGGATTCGGGAAGACCGCAGCCCCGGAGTCCACCTCGAAGATGTGGGTCTTGTCCATGTCGATCACGACCGGCAAATCGGCGAGTTCCTTCGCGATGGTCTCCGAGGAGATGGAGGCGACGATGGTGACCTCTCCGGAGCGCGCGTAGATGATCGAGCGATCGCCCATCGGCTCGATGACGTCCACCGCCAGAGTCGTCGTGTTGCCTTCCTTCGCCGGGACAAGGCTGATGGTATGGTCATGAATGTCCTCGGGGCGCACACCGAACACGACGGCCTTGCCGTCGTAATCCTTGAGATAGGCGCTCTTCTCCCCATTGAAAGCGAGCCGCATGCCATTGGAGACGAACCAGGCGGACGAGCCCTGGAACTCGATCGCGCCGTCGATGAAGTTCATGGCGGGGCTGCCGATGAAGCCCGCAACGAAGCGGTTCACCGGGTGGCGGTACAGGGTGAGCGGCGTATCGCACTGCTGCATGACGCCCTCGTTCATGACCGCGATGCGCTGGCCCATGGTCATGGCCTCGACCTGGTCGTGCGTCACGTAGATCGTCGTGATGCCCAGATCGCGATGCAGCTTGATGAGTTCGGCGCGCGTCTGCACGCGGAGCTTCGCGTCGAGGTTCGAGAGCGGCTCATCCATGAGAAAGACATGCGGGCGGCGCACGATCGCGCGCCCGAGAGCCACGCGCTGCCGCTGCCCGCCCGAGAGCTGCTTCGGCTTCCGGTGCAGGAGCTGCCTCAGCCCGAGCATCTCGGAGACGCGATTCACTTCCTCACGGATGTTCGCCTCGAGGCGCCGGCGGTAACCGAGCTTCGCGAGCGGGGCGAAGATCCAGCCAAAGCACCCTCCCGGCACGCCGCCTTCGTCATCGGGAAGCCCGCGCATGCGGAGACCGAAGGCGAGGTTGTCGTACACGGTCATGTGCGGGTAGAGAGCGTAGTTCTGGAAGACCATGGCGATGTCGCGGTCCTTGGGGAAGAGGTCGTTCACGCAGCGGTCACCGATGTAGATGCTTCCCTCGGTGACCTCCTCCAGGCCCGCGACCATGCGAAGCGCCGTCGTCTTGCCGCAGCCCGACGGCCCCACGAGCACCAGGAACTCCTTGTCCCGGATCTCCAGGTTCAGGCTGTTGACCGCGACGACGTCCTTGAAGCGCTTCGTCAGGTTCTCAAGCTTCACGCTCGCCATTCAGGATCACTCTCCAGAATCCCGCGGATGGACCGTGAGCCGGGGAGCACGGCCGCACGATCGCCCGCAGATAATACACCGGCGGCAACCTGCGCGCGAATCGACCCCCGCGGCCCGATTCGACCGCCGAAGCCACGCGCTACCAGTTCCCCCCGGCCCGCCCGACACCTTCGGCGCCGCGACCGCCGAGCCAGGAAGAAGCGGAGCCCGCAGCGAAATCCGCCGTCCGCAGGCCGTCAAGCGAACGCGAATGGCCTTCCGCAGGCCAACTGGAGGCAGAACCGCATGTGCTCCGAGACCGACGTCCCCGTGATCTCCCGACGCGTGCTCTTCGGGAACCCCGACAAGGCCCTCGTGAAGCTCAGT
>CAZCER010000577.1:0-3626 GCA_964497385.1 uncultured Armatimonadia bacterium
AAGGCAGCTTCGTGCTGAGGTGACGGTATGAGACGGGCTCTCCGTCAGGGGCGGTAAGTCCCCTCCAGCGCGCGCCGCCGGTCGCGTCGGGCGCGCGCCTGGTAGTCGCGCATCGTCTCGAAACCGTACTCCTCGATCATCGCGTCGGTCGAGACGCCCGCAGTGCGCGAGGCGATGAGGAGAATGCACTCCTCCGGCCTCCACTCCGTGAAGAGCCCCGCGTCCCCGTACTTCTCGAGGGCGGCCCGCAGCCGCTCCACGTTGAAGTCATGGTGCAGCAGCCGCAGGCCGAGGTCGAGCTTCGCGGTCACGATCGGCGCGCGGGCCCCGCCGGTGGCGTTCGCCTCTGCCTGGCCCCCCGAGAGCACCTCCCGACCGATGATATCCACGATCGTGCTCCGCTGGGACCAGCACGCGCCCATCGCGAAGCCGAACTCGATCGACCATCGGGTGAGCATTCGCGAGCCCTGCCACATCGAGGGCCAGATCACCAGGTCGGCCTTCTCCCGGCGGAGCCCCGAGCCAACCTCCCAGTAGTTGAGGTCGAAGCAGATGCACATTCCGACGCGACCGAAGTCCGTCTCGAAGACCGGTGTCTCCGTGCCGGGCGTGATCCCCGCGTCGAGTTCCCAGTGCGTCGGGTAGTTCTTGTGGTAGACGCCGGCGACGGAGCCGTCCCGCCCGATCAGAACGCACGAGTTGCGCTTCACGTCGCCCTCGAGCGTCCCGATCGGCAGAACGACCCAGACGCCAGCCTCACGCGCCGCCTGAGAGATCGCGCTCACCGACGGCCCGTCGAGCGGCTCGAAATCGAGGACCTGATGGGAGCCGATCGTGGTGCAGAGTTCGGGAAAGGCCACGAGGTCGCTTCCGCGCGCCGCCGCATCGGCGAGGTACTCGGCCATCCGCGCGTGCGTCCTCGCGAGCCGGTCGGGCTCATCGGCGGGGAGCGGAGGGTAGCACACGAGGCTGATCACGGCTTCGCGACTCACGGGGGGAGCAGCTCCTTCCGACGCTTGCGCAGCGAACGGAAGCCCCGCCGCCGAGCCCAGGAACGTGCGTCTCGAAAGCATGGTTGCCACCTGCCTCTGTCGGACCCGCGGCCGCACAAGGCGGGCCAACCACGCGCGGTTCGGTGCGCACCGGGACGGTCCGACTACCCGGGTGCGGCCGGCTTGCGGAAGTGGAGCAGGTACTCGAACGTCACGCCCATGGTGATGAAGTTCGAGGGCCAGCCGAAGATGCCCATGCCGTTCACGAGGTTTCGCTTGTCCCAGATGATGGTGTTGCGGAGTTCGAGGCCCGCCGCCTCAAGCGCCTCAACCACGCCGATGTGGATCGAGACGCGGCGGTTAGCCCACCAGATGTCGGGGACGTTCACAACGCAGTGCCCGAGCGGCCGGAGCGTCCCGAGAAGCGACGCGAACACCTCCCGCATGGCGGCCACGTAGGCGTCGTAGTCGAGGGTGCCGAGGTCAGCCGGGTCCTGGGAGTACTGCTCCACCTTGCCGAGTTGCTCGTTCTTCCGGTCCTCCGTGCGGCGCGACTTGTTCCGGCGCGCCCGGTTGAGGCAGTTGGCGTAGGGAGGCGACGTGAGAATGAGCGCGACGGTCTCGGGTTCGACGCGGGCGGCGACGTCCCGCGCGTCGACGTGGAGCGCGATCTGCACGGTCCCGTCGGCCGGCTCGGCCTCATCGAGCCTCCGCTCGGAGAGCCCGATGTAGTCGGCGTTGAGATCGGCTCCGACGGCGCTCCGCCCCGCGTCGCGGGCGGCGAGCAGTGTGGTTCCACTGCCGAGGAACGGATCGAGCACGAGTTCGCCCGCATGCGTGAACAGCTCGATGCACCGCCGCGCGAGCGAGATGGGGTAGGTGGCCGGGTGAAGCTTCTTGTCGCGAATGTCGCGCTTCTCGTACCCGAATTGCCAGACGCCGACCTGGTGCTTCATCCACTCGCCCGCCGTGAGGCAGTTGATGTGGTTCGGCGGGCAGTCGCAGGTCCGCTCGTGCGGCAGGTTCAGACGCTCGGCCGGTGCGTTCATCGCTCCGCATTATAGCCAAACGGTCGGGTAGGCGGACCGTCTCGGTCCGCGCGGCGGATCCCGGTGGGCGAGGCGTCTCTGCCTCGCGGCTACGGGGTCGGGCACATGCCCTCCTGCGGATTCCGGCGCCCCTACGCTGTCGGATCCATCACGCGCCCGAGGAACAGGATCGTGCCCGTCTTGTCATCGCGGATCAGGAAGAGGAACGGGTGGTCGGCGTGGAAGCGGACGGTCTCCGGATCCGGCCTCGGCCCCACGCCCTTGACGTCCATCCTCACCGCCGTCGCGGCGGCTGCCTCGGTACCGTGCTCGTCGACCGCGACCATGGCCTGATGGAATACTTCGCCGATCCAGGGATCAAGGTCCGAGATGCCCGAGAAGTCCGCCTGGCGCGCGGTGAACGCTGTTGTCATTCCGAGCCCCTGCAGCGCTGGCTTCAGGCTCACGGTCGCGCCGTGGAACTCGAAGCTCGGGATGGTCGCCTCGACGTCGTGTTGAGCCATGGCGCCGAGAAGGGCGGTGATCTCCGGGCCCGTGGCGCTTCGCTCGAGCGCGGCGAAGTCCTCGAGGCTTGGCAGCAGGATGACCATCGACATCGGGGCATGGCTGTAGGGGAGCGCGAGGGCCTCGCACACCACGCCTCCAACATCACCCTTCGCGTAGCCCAGGTTCTCGGTCAGACCCATCATCGGCGCCGTCACGGTGTCGCCGCCGAGTCTGTGGAAGTCACGGTCCTTGGTAGCGTGGCTCTCGAATTCGTACTTCCACGTGCCGGCGAAGTAGACGGCGTCGGTGAGGACGAGGCAGGCCTGCTGGAGTCCGCCGGGGGGCAGCAGCTCGGCGATGCGGCCCTCCGTCTGGCCGCTCACCCAGTCGTTGATGGCCGCGCGTGAGCCCTCGCTGTCGCCCGATAGGTCCAGTGGCGCGACACCCGCGCGGTAGTGCTTGGCGAGGGTGTCGAGGAACGGCTGTCTGACGGTGAGCGACTTGTCGGGCCACAGCGCGTTCGCGATGCGGAGCACGTGGCCGCCCTTGCTCTTCGCACCGGAGCGGCGCTTGTCGAGGGCCTTCGGATCTCCGGCCGTGCCGACGAAGGAGCCGTCGAGCGCCGCAAGCGCAGCGTGAAGCGCGTCGCCCTTCACGGGGAAGTGCATGACGGTCTCCATCTCCATCGCGGTGGTTCCGGCTGCGCCGGCGTAGGCCATCGCGAGGGCCGTGGAGATGCTGTAGGGAGAGAAGACCAGGTTCGCATCGCCAGTCGCGAGTTCGCGGTAGAGGTCGAACGCGAACTCGGCGTTCCCGTCGCAGAGAGCCTGAACGTCTGTCGGGGAGGCCTTGGCAGCCGGCGCCTTGCTGGGGTCCGCCGCGAGCACCTGCATCCCCGCCGGAGCGTTCGCGGCGGTCAGATGAAGCGCTGGCCCACTGTCCCTTGTGCCGCACCCGGAGACCAGCGCGGCGGTCAGCGCTATCGCCAACAATGTGGTAGTGACTGTCCTTGGCACCACAACCATCCCCTCTCTATGCTACTGCGTCGGATCCATCACGCGCCCGAGGAACAGGATCGTGCCCGTCTTGTCATCGCGGA
>CAZCER010000578.1:0-3624 GCA_964497385.1 uncultured Armatimonadia bacterium
AGCGACCTCGGCCGGCCAGGGGGGCGCCAACCCCCACGCGCACCTCACGGCGCGGGAGAAGGCGGCTCGGAAGAGTGAGGACATCCGCGCGATCAACGACGCCTGCTGGATCTACGAGAACGATACGGGCGTCACGCCGACGACGGTCGGACAGCTAATGACCGAGAATGGGCCGCCAGGGTACAACGGCCCCTACCTCAGGTCGGCGAATGAGCCGCGGGATCCGTTCACCGGCAAGCCCTATGTACTGAAGGACGGAAGCGTCGTGGGGCCCGGCGATGTGACGACATTCCGGCGTTGATGGATCTTCCGCGGATGGTGTGTGGAGGGTCCCCACTCGGCCATTGCATGGAGCGGTGTGCCTCGGGCTTCATGTGCGCGACAGATGATGCGCGAGGGGTGGGTTGGAGTCCCTCCCGCTTCGCGCGCCCCCGCCCCGCGGACGCCCGACGCGCAAGGGCGTGCAGGTGCGCCTCGGATGGGCGGGGAAGCGCTCACCGCCGCCGGACGAGCCCGTGCGGCCAGTCCGGGAGGTATGACGCCATGACGTTGCACCCGCCATTGCCGGCGATCACCCTGCTTGGGTCTTTCGCGCTCGCGTCCTTCTGCGCAGCCGACGCGCCCATCGCTCCTCAGCCAACGAGGCCCGATGGCTCAGCCAACCGCGCCGTGTGGATGGCCGAGGGCAGCTTCGGGGTCATGACCCACTACCTGCTCAAGCCGGACGGAGCGACTCCCGAGGAGCGCACCGCTGAACTGAACCGGATCGTGAACGGCTTCGATGTGGAGGCGTACGTCCGGCGGATCGAGGAGACGGGCGCGGACTGGGTGATCTTCACCATCGGCCAGACCACGGGCTATCTCTGCTGCCCGAACGAGTATCTCGACAGCCGCGCGCCCGGCATGACGCCCGAGCGCGATCTGGTGATGGAACTCGCGGAACGCCTTCACGCCGCCGCCAAGCGCCTGATCCTCTACATTCCGTCGGAGCAGAACGCGGAAGCCGCGATCCAGGCCGCCCTGGATGCCGGCGCCCCGGGGTTCGAGGACCGGTACTTCGAGTTCCTGCGGGAGTACTCGGTGAAGTACGGGAGACTCCTCGACGGCTGGTGGTTTGACTCCTGCGGCCCGCACCCCGATGAGTACTGGCTGCGCTGGCTCGAGGCCCTGCGCGCCGGCAACCCGGACACCGCGGTGGCGTTCAGCGGGGCGGAGTTCTGCTGCGGCGGGCCGGTGGAACCCGTCTGCCTGCTGGAGGACTACCACGCGGGCGAGATCCATCTGCTGGAGAACGGGGCGATCCGGCGCGACTTCCTTCCGCCGGGAGGCGACATCGTCGTGGTCGACGGGAAGCTCCGGCTGCGCGGCCAGGAAGCCCGGACCTACCTTCCGGACGGCCCGTTCATCGCCGGGGTCCAGTGGCACTGTCTCCTGCCGCTCGACCTGACCTTCAACCCCGCCGTGCCGAACCAGTTCTGCCACTACACGGACAAGGAACTCCTCGCGTTCGCCAAAGCGGTCAAGACGGTTGGCGGCGCGATCACGATCAACGTTCCCATCGAGATCGCGGACGGGACGATCCCCGAGGACAGTCACGCGTCGCTGGTGCGGCTTGGTCGGAACCTGCGCGAGGGACGGACGCCGTAGGTCGCCCCCCGCTCGGGACCGGAGCGGGCCGGCGATCCAGGGGCATCGCTCGGACAGGGGTGGCGGACTCCCGGTCCCGGCTGACCCCGCCCGTCCAGGCTACTCCATCCCCATCGAGACACTCGTGATCTTCACGGTCCCGCTGGCGCGCCGGTAGCGGACGATGACCTCCGCGCTGCCCTTCTCTCCCGCGACGCCCCAGAGCAATCCGGGATGGTCCTCTTTGGAGGCGGGGTAGCACTCGGGGAGGGCGCCGTAGAGGTTGATCGCGCCCACACGGTCGGTGATGGCCTGAGCCCGCGCTCTCGCGCCGGTCTCGCCGGCGACGTCGTACCGCCCGGCGGCGGCGTAGTCTGCGGCAATGACCGCCTGGAACCAGAGGTCGATCGTCTCGTTCGCGCCGCGGACCTCGCGCGCGCCGCGCACCGTGTGGAGGGCCCACACGACCAGAACCGGAACCAGCACCACGGAGACGCCGATGACGGCGGCCAGAAGTCGCTTCCCGCGCATGTAAGTCCTACCTTCGCGCCCCGTACTCCTCAATGAGTTCGAAGTAGTAGAGGGCGTTCTCGATCGGCACATTATGCGGGATGTGGTTCCCCACGGCGAAGAAGTACCCGGGGCACTTGCGGCCCAGCGTCCAGCAGCGCTCCACCTCCGCGCGCACATCCGCCGCCGTCCCAAAGGTCAGCGCCCGTGTATCGATGTTCCCGATGATGGACTTCGACTGGCCGTAGCGCTCGACGAGGGCGCCAAGATCGGTCATCGGCTCGAGGATGAAGCCGTCCGCGCCGGCCTCCGCGATGTCGTCGATGAACTCCGAGTAGTCCCCATCGGAGCAGAAGAGCACGATCTTCCCCGCGTCCTTGAGGACCTTCCAGAGTTGGCGGTGGCGCGGGAAGACGTACCGCCGGTACCAGTCCGGATGGAAGACCGGTCCGCTCGTCCACACGATGTCGTCGTGGCAGATGAACACGGGCGCGCTCGTCTTCGCCCACGCCTGGTAGTTCGCCATGCTGATCTCGAAGAAGCCCTCGAGCACCTGATCGAAGCGCTTCTCATCCACGGCGGCCGCGGTCAGGAACATGTCCCAGCCGAACGCCTGGATGCACGCGGAGAAGATGGTCTTGTAGTACCCGCCCGTGAAGACCTGGTTCGGGTGCGCGTCCTGCGCGGCGCCCCAGTTCCGTTCGAAGTAGGCCGCGCGCTCGTCCACATCGGGCACGCCGTACTCGTCCTGAGGCCGGAACGCGAGCACCTCTTCGGGCGTGGCGAAGGGGCAGCGGACGTTGTCGTCATAGTCCGTGCCGCCCTCCTGGAACTCCGCGTGGCCCATGTTCGTGACTCGTCCGGTCCAGCCCGGTCCGTCGTCGGTGCTCCAGAGGAAGTCGAAGTGCGTCGCGTCATAGAACGCGCGCCAGGCGCCCGGATCCTCGCGCGGGTCGAGCCCCGTGATGCGCTCCACCAGGAGCGGATGGGAGCAGTACTCGGTGTGGGGAATGGTCTCAGGCATGCGGAGGTTCAGGGCCTCCCAGCCGCGCTCATAGCTCATCGGATGCACCTCCAGCGGACTGCGCGGAGGGTTCGGAATGCGGGCGGCGGGGGCCTGCCTGCTCGCGGGTGGCGTGGCCCCGCCGCCCCCGGCGGTGCGCTCCCCTCCCGCTGGGGAACGTCGCCACGACGGTGTATGATGATGCGGGACAGGTCACGCAGCGCATCGATCCGCTCGGCGGCCGCGTGACGCTGACCTATGACGACGCGGGGCGCCTGCTCACAAGCCTCGACGGGCGCGGCCTCGTCACGACGCTGAGCTACGACCAGGGCAACCGGCGCACCGGGGTGCAGTACCAGTCGGGCGGTCGCGCCACATTCACTTACGACGCCGTCGGCCGCCTCGCCACGATGGAGGATGCCTCCGGCGTCACGACGTATGGCTACACGGACGCGGGCGAGCGGGCATCGGTGGTCTACCCGGGC
>CAZCER010000579.1:0-3623 GCA_964497385.1 uncultured Armatimonadia bacterium
TTGAGCTACGCGGACGAGGAAGACGAGGAGGATGAGTACACGCGCACCACGAGCGATTCGGCTCGGGCCTCGCTCTCGTATCGCTGGGGAGCCCGGGGAAACCGGGCCAGTCTGGGCTGGTCGGACAGCAACACGCGCGACGTGCTCGGCACGGGGCTTGACTCGCGCATCAAGTCGATCACCGGAAACGTGACGTACCTCCCCACCGAGGACATCACCCTCTCGTACCGGCGGGCCTTCAACGACAGTTGGGGGGCCACGTATCTGGCGACATCCACCGACGAGGACCCCGAGGTCACCGAGGCTCGCACGTTTAGCGACTCGACCTCGCTCTCCCTGTCCTACCGCGCCAGCCAGAGCCTGAGTCTGCAGGCCAGCGCGAGCGAGGACCGCTATGAGAGCGAGGGCGGCATCGGCTACATGTCCGATCAGACGCGCCGGTCCGCCTCACTCGACGTCGGGTACGACCCCTCGCGCAGCCTGCGGCTGAACGCGAGGTACTCCTGGAGCCAAACAACGTACCTCGAGCGCAGCCGAGGACGCACGAGCCATAGCGGGTGGGGAGCCGGTCTCACTTGGAGCCCGAGCCGAGACCTGTCGGTCTCGGCGGGCTACGACCTGTCGGCCTCCGTCTCGCCGGCGTTCCTGGGCGGGAGCGGCGACACGGGGCTCACCGTGTTGAGCGAGAACGCGTACGACTCCGCGTACCTCAACCTGGACTGGAGCCTGTCGGACAAGGGTCGCCTGAGTCTGGACGCGCGCTCGGACCGGAACCGCGGCGACTACGACGACAGCGACCGGATCACGCTGAACCTCGACTACACACACCGGCTCACCGACGACGTGTCCTTAGGACTCGGCGGCCGGTGGGTCAGCTTTCGCGATCGCATGACCTACGAGAGCGCCGACGAGGACCGCTCCTACAGCGCGCTCACTTACTACGCGCAGGTGAAGATCGGCTTCTGAAGGGCGCAGCCGCAATACGCCGTATCCTTGAGTGGTTCGATGGCGTCCTAGGACTCAAGGCGAGCCTCTCGGCGCGACGACGACGCCGCCGCACGATCTGGGTCGGATCGGCGTCGCCCGCGAGGGCAGAGCCCCACGGAAGGTGGCGATCGGAATGCTACGATGGGCCGCGAGGTGTCTCCTTCCCTCTCTCTGTGCATTGCTGCTCTGGACGGTTGGCTGCACAAGCCAGCAGATCGACGATCCGGATGACGGCGAACCGACGACGAACGCGTCGCTCGAGGTGCGGTCCGTGCCTTCGGGCGCGCGGATCTTCATCGATGGCCAAGACACGGGCAAGGTGACGCCGGCTGTCATCGAGGAGCTGACGGGCGCCTCGACCGGAACCTCCTATACGGTTCGTCTGGTGCTGGCCGGCTACCACGACTACGCGACCTCGGTGACGCTCTACGCGAGCAGCGCCGGCGCGGACAAGGTGCTGGTGGCCGACCTCCTCCCGGTGACGACGGAGACCGGCGACGTCTACGTGCAGACCTCGCCGCCGGGCGCCTCCGTCCGAGTCGACGGCCTGGCGACCGGCGACGTCACGCCCGTCACCCTGCGCGACCTCGGGGCCACCACGCACGTGATCGAGGCGTCGCTCGCCGATCACGTGACGCGCACCGAGACGGTGAACGTGCGCGCCGGCCGGACCGAAGCGATGGAACTGATCCTCATTCGGAACGACCGTACGGGGATGTCGGGCACGGTCTATGACAAGATCGGCGGCGGCATGCTCGTGGACGCCGCGGTCTCGCTCATCGGGACGGCCTACGAGACTCGCACCAGCGCCCAAGGCAGTTACGTGTTCGAGAACCTGCCGACCGGCTACTACGACGTCCTCGTCGAGAAGACGCTTCAGGACGGGACCGAGCTGATCGGACGCCGCGAGAACGTCTACGTCGATCCCGACAACGGGCGCATGATGACCGCCGACGTTCTGACGGCGACGGCGAGCGAGATGGGCGAAGTGTCGGGGCGGATCACCGATGCGAGCGGGCGCGGCATCGAGAACGCCTACGTGTACCTCGACATGGGCGCCGGCGTCTACTTCGCTCCCGTTGACGAAGACACGGGGGAGTACAGCTTCATCGACGTCCCGATGACGCCCGAGGACGAGGTGTACTACGTGGTCGCCTCCGCGCCGGGCTACGCCAACAGCGCGAGCGAGCTGACCGTTCTCGCGGGCCAGGGACACTCGGTGAGCCTGCGGCTCCCGGAGTGGGGCTCCGCGACGCCCGTGCGGCCATGGGAAGACTGGGCGCAGGCGCTGACCTATCCCGCAGGCGACGACACGATCCTGGATGCCACGCTCGCGCTTCGGAGGCTGCACGCCGAGCGCGCCGGCGCGGCCGACGATCCGCGGCTGCAGGTCCTCGAGCGCCTTGCGGAGGACAGAGCGGCCTCGATCCGAGCCTATCCGCCCGCCGGGTTCGTCATCGAGAACGATCTGTTCTGGCTTGCGAACGAGGAGCGCGACCTCGCCGGCTACGACGTGCTTCGCTCGGAGCAGTCATCCTACGGCGGCGAGGTCATCTCGACGATCTGGGACCCGAACGCCAAATTCATGGCGGACATCTCCCCCGACCTTGGCGCGGCGCAGACCTTCTACTATACGCTGAAGGCTTTCAACCTCAGCGGACGTCGCAGCACGGCGAGCGACGCGCTCGGCGTCCGACCGCTCGACGGGCTCGTCCTGACCTCTCCGCAACCCGGCGAGACGCCCGACGACCCGCTCTTCTTCGAGTGGGAGCCGGTCTCCGAGGCGGGGGTCTATGAGATCCTCGTCTTCGCCGACCGCCCGGACTATGACACCGGCCACGGCCCCAACCCGATCTGGCTGAACACGGCCATAGGCCAGGGCCAAACCTCCATCGAGTTCGGCGACGGCGGCGAGCCGACAAGCCCCACCCTCACGCACGGGGAGACCTACTACGGCGCCCTGGTGGCCGGAGACGGAGTCTCGGTCAGCGACTCCCTGGCGTTGAGCTACTCATCCATCGTGGAGTTCGTGGCGCCGTAGAGGCGACGCGAAGCGAAACGGGAGGCGCCTCGATCCGCGAGGCGCCTCCCGTTCTCCGTACCGCTATCGCCGCAGGCGAAGCGCGGACGCGGCCCCGACGGCGGCGTAGGCCGCACGCGCGCGCTCCCACGATCCAGGATCGGCGACGCCGGTCACAGTCAGCGGACGAGGGGCCGTCCCGGCGGCGAAGTCGGGGAGGTCGCCCGCGGTGAGCACGTGCGGGGCGAAGGGCCGGACGCGGCCTCCGTCGTACGTCGCCCCGACAGCGTGCGCGTCGACGAACGTCACCCGCTCATCGAGGAAACCCGCCATCAGAGCAAGCGCGGCGGCGTCGCCGAAACCGATCAGACCAGGCTCCTGGCCGGAGCCGCGCAGATGCTCCGCCGCCTGCAGGAGGTCGGTCACCCCGACCGCCGCGGGATACTGACCGAGAATCACGCCGTTCATATCCGACACGTTTGCCGGCACGCCGGCGGTCCACTCCCCGTAGAAGCGCGGATCAACGAGCAGAAGCGTCATGCCCTTGGCGAGGCGCTCGCGCACTTCAGGCTCCGCAAGAGCCTCGGCCATGCCGCGCTCGTGCGCGACCACCGCG
>CAZCER010000580.1:0-3618 GCA_964497385.1 uncultured Armatimonadia bacterium
CGGACCGCGCAAGGTCGGGCGTTAGGTGTGTGCTGCGTGTCGCGTGATGCCTCATCGGAGGCGCAACTGCTTTCCGGCCAACCCGCACCGGAGCCCGGCGGCGTACTGACTGACGCGGCTCTGCTCTCCGTGCTCCGCGCCGCTCTGGACGCGATTCCGGACCCGGTCCACGTCGTGGACGCCGACCTTCGCGTGCTTTGCTTCAGCCGTTCCTTCGCCGACTGGTGCGTGCGCCTGGGCGTCGATGTCGGCGATCCCTGTGGGCGTCCGCTGCGGGAGGTCTTCCCATTCCTGCCCGACTCCGCGTGGGACGAGTATGCCGAGGTCTTCCGCACCGGCGAACCGGTCACCACCGAGCAGACCTCGGAGCCGGGCGGCGTCCGCACCCCGACCGAGACGCGCAAGATCCCCATCGTCGAGGACGGTCGCGTCGTCCAGGTGGTGACTCTCGTGAGAGACCTTACGGAACACCGCCGCCGCGACGCCGAAATGCGCTTCACCCAGTTCGGAATCGAGCATGCGGGGGACGCCGCCTACTGGGTTGGACCGGACGCGCGCTTCGTGTACGTCAACGAGAGGGCTTGTCGGTCGCTGGGGTACACGCGCGAGGAACTCCTAAGCATGACCGTCCATGACATCGATCCGGACTTCACCGAAGAGGTCTGGCCCGCGCATTGGAGCGACCTGCGCGAACGGGGTTCGTTCACACTCGAGACCACGCACCGCCGCAAGGATGGAAGGCTCGTGCCTGTCGAGATGGTCGTCAACTACATCGAGTTCGACGGGGAGGAACGCAACTGCGCGTTCGCCCGCGACATCTCCGAGCGCAAGCAGGCCGAGCGACGTCTGCAGATGACCCAATTCGCCGTCGACCACAGCCCCGACGCGGCCTACTGGGTCTCCGAAGACGCCTCGATCGTCTACGCGAACGATCAGGCCTGTCGAATGCTGGGCTACACGCGCGAGGAGATGCTGGCCCTGACGATCCGAGACCTCGACCCCAACCGCCCCAGCGCGCAAGCATGGGGGGAGCATTGGCGGCGGACGTGGGGGCGCCCGGCGACCTTCGAAGGCTTCCATCAGGCCAAAGACGGCGGGCTGGTGGCGGTTGAGGTGGCCATGAACCCCGTTGAGTTCCAGGGCAAGCAATACCACTGCAACTTCGTCCGCGACATCCGCGAGCGCAAGCGCCAGGAGGAGGAACGAAGGCTCGTGGAGCGGGAACTCCAACGCGCCCAGCGCCTCGAGGGATTGGCCTCCCTGGCCGGCGGGGTCGCCCACGACTTCAACAACATCCTGATGGGCGTGCTCGGATACGCCGAACTCGCTCGGGCCAAGGCGGGTGACGGAAGTCCCATCACTCGCTACATCGAGGCCATCGAGAGTTCGGTGCAACGCGCGAGCGATCTCGCCCGCCAGATGCTCGCCTTCGCCGGGAGAACCTCGTTCTCCGCCGTTCCGGACGACCTCTCCGCATGCGTCGAGGGCGTTCTCGAACTCGTCCAATCCGCCGTCGGACCGGGCGCGCGCGTGGAAGTGGATCTCGCCCCCGGGCTGGCCCCCGCGCTTCTGGACCGCGCCCAGATCGGGCGCCTCGTGCTCAGCCTCGTGTCCAACGCCTCCGAGGCGCTCGGCGACGCGCCCGGCGTGGTCCGGATCCGCACCGCGGAGGTCGAGGCGGAGGATAAGGACCTCGCCGAGGCCTGGTACGCGGACTACGACCTGGAGGCGGGCCGCTACGTGAGCCTGTCCGTCGAGGACGATGGCTGCGGGATGGACGAAGCCACGCGCGCCCGCGCCTTCGACCCGTTCTTCAGCACCAAGTTCACCGGCCGAGGCCTCGGCCTGGCGGCCGCCCTCGGCATTGTGCGGGGGCACCGAGGCGCTATCGGAGTCGAGAGCCAGGTGGGCGAAGGAACCACCGTCACCGTGCTCATCCCCGTGTGCGCCCCCGACGCCGAGCCGGCGGGGTGAACTCCCGTCGCGCGACCAGCCGGCTTGCCCGCCTGGTTGCCGACTTCGTCCGCCGAAGCGGCTCTCGTGAGGGACTGCAGGGTGCTGGAAAGCGCTTTCTTCGCTGTTCATCGCGCAACGGCCGCTCGCGACGCATACGGCAAGGGTAGGAACTGAAGGTGCGCCGGGGACGGGCGCGGAGCCAGACAACGGCGGACCGCAAGGGGAGAGGAGCCGAGGCATGCAGTGGGGCGTCGCCTTCGTCAGTGAGCTGTACGGGCGGGATCTGATCGGATCGGCCCGCACGATGGCGGAGAGCGGGGTGGGGGTTGTCGAGGTGGGATACTGGCAGTCCTGGTCCAGTGTGTTCGCCCAGCCTCCCGTCGGATCTCCCTACTACGGCCGGACGGAGCCGCAGATCGCCGCCGCGGTTCGCGCCGCCTACGATTCCGTGGGCATCGCCGCGGAGACGCTCCATGCGCCATTCGCGGGAGAAGCCGACCTCGCGCATCCGGACGCCGCCGTGCGGGAGGGCGCCGTGAGCCTCCACAAGCTGGCGCTTCAGGTCGCCTCCATTCTGGGGGCCAGGGCCGTCGTCGTGCATCCGGGCCACCACTGCGAGGAAGCGGAGCTGAACCGGGCGACCGAACTCGGGCTGGAATCCGTGCGGGCGCTGATTCCGGCCGCGGAGAATCTGGAGATCGCTCTGGCGGTGGAGAATCTGCCCCCGGGGCATGTGTGTCCGTCACCCGAGAGCCTGCGCGACTTCCTGGACGAGGTCGGCCATCCCCTCGTGCGAGCTTGTCTCGACACCGGTCACGCGAACATGGTGGAAGGAAGCGCCGTGGGCGGCGTGCGCACCCTCGGCGAGCGAATCACCACCTATCACTGCCATGACAACGACGGAACCTCGGACCAGCATCGCCTGCCCGGCGAAGGCACGGTCGACTGGGGCGCTTTCGCCGCGGCCGTGCGCGAGACGGGCTATCAGGGCCGGCTCCCGCTGGAGGTGGCTCTCCCGTCGGGGATGACCGCCCGAGGGATGGAGGGGCGGTTCCGCGAAGCCATGGGAGACTGCTGAGCCTCACGCCAGCCGCGCCCCCTTGACCGACGGCTCGCTAGAGAGGCTTTCGGAACTCGAGCCACCAACCGACCTCGGGCTCCGCCACGATTCGGCGCTCCTCGATGCCGGCCTCGGCGGCGAGTTCAAGCATGCCCTCTTTGGGACCGTTCCAGCCTTGCGGGCGCCGCGGCTCGCCTTCGCCCCAGCCCAGTCGCCAGGCGACGAGGTCCTTCCGGACGTCGGGATCGAGCAGCCTTCCGAACCCTCCGTGCCCGATGTAGCCGACGCCTCCCGGCTTGAGCACTCGGTAACACTCGCGGAGTCCCCGCGTCTGGTCCGACCAGAACGGGATGGAGCCGCGGCTGAAGATGAAGTCCGCGAAGTCGTCCTTGAGGGGCATGTCGTGCACATCGCCCTCGATCGGGATGACCCGGCCTCGCAGGCCCTCCTGGTCGATCATCCAGCCGAGGAGGCGCATCGCGGCGGTGTCGATGTCGAGGGAGTAGACGGTCATGTCAGTCTTCTTGGCGAGGTGCAGGGAGAACGGGCTGACGCTTCCGCCCACCTCCAGGGCTACGCCTTCGGATAGGCCGTAGTCCAGG
>CAZCER010000581.1:0-3615 GCA_964497385.1 uncultured Armatimonadia bacterium
ATGCCCGACGCGTCGAGCGACCCGTCCTCGTGGCTGCGCTCCCCGTAGCGCAGCGTCACCGCCGTTCCGGCCGGGCCGCTCACGCGGAGACGAGCCCAGCCGGCGAGGTTCTGCCCCATGTCGAACACGAACACACCCGGACGCGGCTCGGTGACGCTCACGGGCTTCACCGTCTCGGTCACGCGGATCGGCGGAGCCACCTGGGCGCGAAGCACGCCGCCCGGGGCGCTGACGATGTCGGGCTCGGCCCATGTGGAGTCGTCGAAGCCCGGCGCGTCCCAACCCTCTCGCTCGAGACGCGCGTCGTAGTCCTCACCGTTTCGGATGCAGTCATGCACGACGGGCCCTGACGCCGCGCGCCAAGAGCCGTCGCTCACGATCGTCCTCACCGAGCCGTCGGCCATCTCGAGCCGCAGATGGAAGAGGAGCTTGGGCTCGGCGCGCCACGGCGCCTTGTAGAAGTCCCACTCGGCGATGGAGTGCATGTTGTACCAGCCGTTGCCGAGCATCACGCCGATCGCGTTCGAGCCCTCACGCAAGAGGCTGGTCACATCGTGCGTGACGTAGAGGGCGCGCCGGTCGTACCGGGTGAATGCGGGATCGAGCGCGTGGTCCCCGACCTTCTCGCCGTTCAGGCGGAGTTCGTGGCAGCCAAGCCCGCAGACGTAGGCGGTCGCACGCGCGACCGGCTGGTCGAGTTCGAACTCGCGGCGCAGAAGCGGGCTCGGATGCTCCTGCCCCCAGTCGCTCCGCGTGCCCCGCGCGAGTTCGCCCCACGGCGGCTCACCCATCGCCGCGAGGTCGAGTGCGACGGTCCACCCGGAGTCATCGAAGTCCAGTGCGGTCCAGCCCTCATGCTCCGCGTCCGCTGCCTTCCACGCACCGTCGGACACGAGCGTTGCCGAGCCCCCGTCCCAGGTGGCGCGGACGGCCGCCGCGAGGCCGGCGGGGCCCGGACTTGCGTTCGTCGCGACCACCGCGATCGTGTTCGGACCGGGCTGAAGCAGCTTCGCGAGGTCAGCACCCACGGGGGTGCGCCACACGAAGCCTCCGCGCCCGCTCTTCGCGGCTTCGGTTCCATTCACATAGAGGGTGAACTGGTCGTCGGCGGTCAGGATAGCGTCGCCGTGGATCTGGGTCGCGCCCTCCGGTATCTCGAGAACGGCGCGAAAGCATCGCGTCGCCTGTGGCGCTTCGGTCTTGGGATCGCCCTCGGGGAACCAGATCCAGCGGCTGCCCTCGAGGGTGAGGGCTTCGGCGTCCGGCTCGGCCTCGGGGTACGGCTCGGTGTGGCCAATCCACTCCGCGCCCCACTCCTCGGGCGAGAGGATTCCCATGCTCCAGCGGGCGGTCTCGCTCCAGTCGGACGCGCCGCCGCTCTGATCCCACACTCGGACGCGCCAGAAGCGGAGCTGATGGGAGCGGAGCGCCGGGCCGCCGTACGCGACCTGCGTCGACCGGGCCGACTCGACGCGGCCGGAGTCCCAGACGTCAGCCTCGTCGCGTTGGAGAGCCTCGCTAGAGGCCGCCACCTGGATCTGGTAGGCCGTCTGCGCGAGGCCGCGCGCGGCGGGGTCGGTGGGCTCGAGGGCCCAACTCAGGCGCGGGGCGGGCGTGTCGATGCCCAGGGGGTCGGTCAAGTACTCGCAGGTCAGGTGTGTAGGGAGCACAGCGGCCGCCTCCTGGGCTAGCGTCAGACATGGCGCTACGGCGAAGACGAGAAAAGCACTCATCGGTACCTCCCGCGGTTGGGGCTCCGCCGCCGTCGTTCACCCGGCTGTCCGTGGGTGCAGGTCGCACGTTCGGACACGCGAAGCCCCGTGTCATGGCAACCACACCGTCGCAGTGTAGCCGACGTGGCCGCTTGGGGCGAGTCATGCTCGCGTTCGGCGGCGTGTCGAGTACTGCGGTGACCGCGTTCCACGTGGTCTGCGGCTTCGACACAGACCTCGCCCTGCACTGGGGGGCGCCCCCGATGCCCGAGGCCCAGCTCCGCCTCGCCTCGTTCGCCGTAGCGGCTGTCTTCGCGGCTTGGGCGGCCTACGCGTTCTCGGGGGCGGGGCTGCTGAGGCCGCTGCCTCTGCTGCGGCTCGGGGTGTGGATCATCGGTGGCATCTACACGCTGCGGGGACTCGCGCTCTTCGTGGAGATCGGCGCTCACGTGGGGACGGCGCAACGCGTCGGACTCCGGCCTTCGCACATGCTCTGGGCGTCGGCCGTGGCGCTCGCGATCGGGCTTGTGCATCTGGCGGGGATGGCGCTCAGCCGAGGCGGCCATGGGCGGGTGTAGCGCAACAGAGCGGGCGGGGCCGGTGGGGCCCCGCCCGCCTCGTGCGTGTCCTGCCGCGCCTACCTCTTGGTCGGCGCCGGACGCTTCTGCGCGGCGACTCCCTTGGCGCCCGTGTTCGCCCCGGGCCCGCCGGTTGGCGTGCCGGTAGCGGACGTGACGCCCTCGGGAGCCTCGTCGGTCGCGTCGAGGTCTTGGGCCTTCTTGCAGGAGCAGAGCCCTGTCATGAGACCGCAGATCAGCGCGAGGATGCAGAGCAGTGCGAGCGGATTGCGCATCGAGGGATTCTCGCTTTCCGAAAGCGGGCGACTTGCGCGACCAGGGTCGGCTAGTGCTCCCAGTAGGGGTTGTAGTAGGCGAGGCCGTTGCCCCAGACCCAGAAGCCCGCGAGCGTCCCGTTGGCGTTCAGGCGGGAATAGGTGCCCCCGGAGCCCGGCTCCTTCTGCCACTTGGCATGGCCGTCGGCGTAGGAGTAGTTCTGACCGTCGTTGTGGATGCGCATGTCCTTGGTTTGCATATCGGTCCAGTAGGTGACGCTTCCTCCGCTGGTGCCGTCGCCGACCGCGTTCGAGAACGGACGGTACCAGTCCGCGGCGGTCCACGAGAAGGACGGCAGATAGCACGGCCACTGCATGGTCGCCGTCCCGGTGTTCTCGCCCATGGCCTCGGTCCACATGAAGGTCAGAGCGGGCGACCGCACAACCGACTCGCTGTTGGCGTTCAGGTAGGTGTTGAAGTGGTAGGCGACCCATGTCGGGTTCGAGGTGTAACCGTTGTAGCCCGCGGAGTCGACGCGAACCAACGAGGGGCACGTCATGAGCTGGTAGTTCTTGCAGTACGGCTGAACGCTGTTGTTCGCGACCATGCCGTCTTCAGGCCAGACCGGCGGCTCGCAGACCGATGCGGCGTAGGTTGCCCAGACGTTCGCGCCATCGAAGCTGAACGAAAGCGGGTAGAGGCCGTCGTAGTCCTGGGCATAGCCCAGGGCGGCCGTTCCGAGCTGCCGCATGTTGCTGAGGCAACTCGTTTGCCTGGCTTTCTCGCGAGCCTTGGCGAAGACCGGGAAGAGAATGGCCGCGAGGATCGCGATGATGGCGATAACCACGAGCAGTTCGATGAGGGTGAACCCTCTCTTCTGCTTCATTGAGCACCAAGCCCTCCTTGGGGGGCGCACGGAACAAGCCGGGGGGCATATACACCCAGCCGCCGGACGCCGCTCTTCGCCGCGTCCGGGGCATGCCCCGACTCGCCACAATGCCCAGGTTGTTGCGGGCTGCTGATGCTCGGCGCCGTGCTCATACACCCGTTCATCACGCCAACGAATCCGC
>CAZCER010000582.1:0-3613 GCA_964497385.1 uncultured Armatimonadia bacterium
AACGCATACTCCGAGTTAAATGATCCCGTTGAACAGCACAGAAGGTTCAAGGAGAGACGCGTTATACTGCCGATCTCAATATTCCCGGACTGCTCCACGGCCGTTTGACGACGGCCTACCATGCGCACGCACGGATCGCGCGGATCGACATCGAGGCGGAGAAGGGCACGTGCAAGGCTCCGATCCAGGTGTTCAGCTCGGATCTGAGTTCCGGCGGCAAGTGCATCGGCTCGAAGGATGCGCCCAAGCCGAAGCCCGACGAGTGCGGCGGGTCGTGCACCCTGACCTTCAACGTTCCGGCCGACGGGACGTACACGTTGTGGGCGCGCTGCCGCTGGCTCGACAACTGCGGCGACAGCTTCTACCTGAAGATGGACAACGGCAGCAAGCGCAAGTTCGGCGAGATCGGGAGCGAGCGCGACTGGCGCTGGTACAAGGCTCCGACCAACAACACGTACACCCTGTCGGCCGGTCAGCACACACTGGTGGTCTCCGGCCGCGAGGACGGGGCTCTGATGGACAAGATCCTGCTGACCACCAATAAGAACTACACGCCGCAAGGCAAGAACGGGTAGTCGCGATGTCCGCGCTGACGACCCGCAAGCCGGGTGTGCCGACGCACGCCCGGCTTTGCGTTGTACGCCCGAGCGCCGCCGCATGGAGAACGAACCCAACTGCGGATGCGGTGTCTCTATAGGGCGGGACAAGCTCAGAACGCGTTTCCGGAGGTAACCGCTCATGCCAGTCCGATCCGCGCGCTCCCCCTTTCGCGTTGCGCTGGCAGTGGCGCTGGCTGCCGCGCCGCTTCTCGCCCTGACGCCGTCGGAGGCTCAGGAGACGACGATCGCCATCCCGGGCGTGGAGTGGCTCGCACAGCCCGAAGGCGGCCGCTACGACATCGTTCTCTCAGGTGTGTCGGACGGAGCGCTGCCGGAGCGCGTGCTGGCCAACGTGCGCGACGAGCGCAGCTACCTCGAGTGGTCCTTCGTCGATGGCGCCACCCGCCTCGAGAGCGTCCTCGGCGACAGCCGCCGCCTCATCGGGGAGGCGGCGCTTCCCGAGGACTACGCCGGTCGTATGCTCATCTTGCAGTGGGACTGCGACCGCGTGAGCGTGTTCTGCGGTCACGAGAGGCTGATCGACGGGTGGGAGCACGCCCTCGTTTCCGGTCCCGCGGGCTACTCCGGGGACATCGGCGGGGCGGACCTCTGGACGCAGCCCGTAGAGCCCGTCTCCTTCGCGGACAACTTCGGCCGCCCGGCGATCGACTCCCTCGGCGACTGGGTGATCGGCCACGGCCTCTGGTACAACGTGCTAACGAACAGCCAGATGACACAAGACGAGGCTGTGGCGCACATGGCCGAGTCGACCAATCCGCTCGTGTTCGGCGGACACAGCGAGGACGAGGCGCCGGGCGTCATCACGAGCGGCTACCACTTCTGGACCGACTACTGGGTGGACGCGGCCGTTCGCTCCGAAGGCGCCGCGGCACTCGGTCTGGTGGCCTTCTCCACTTCGGCCGAGGACGACCAAGCGCCGAAGGACTACCTCGCGGCGCGCTGGACCAGCCAGCTCGACCGGTCGGAGACCGGTGACAAGCTGCAGCTTCTGGCCGTCCGCGACGGTGAGCCGCAGGTGCTTGCCGAGACGGCCGGGGGCTTCAAGCCCGACCAATGGTACCGGCTCCGACTCGACGCGGGGGCCGAGCGCGTGGCGGTGTTCATTGACGGGGATCTGGCGCTTTCGACGCCGAACACAAGCGGCTTGGGTCGGGGTTGCATCGGGCTGCTGACCGAGGGGAGCGGCGAGGCGAGGTTCGACGACGTACGCGCCGGCGAACTCGATCCCGGCGTCTTCGACTTCCCCGAGGACGCGGACGCCTGGCGGCGCACCCCCAATGTGGCTGAAGCCGACGACGGCTGGTCTCTGACGACGGTGGGCGGCGACGGGCTCCTGTTCCATCCCACTCCGCGGATCGACGCCGACGTCACGGCGACGCTCGCATCGGCCGGGGCGTCGGGGGAGATCCTGATCGGCTACCGCGACGAGGGCGCGAACTGGGGTCTTTCCTGGCGGGCGGGCGAGACCGACAACCTTCGGCTCGTCCGACGTCTGGAGGGCGAGGAGACCGTGCTCGCGACAGGCTCCTGCCCGATCCGCTCAGGGGATCGAACCGAGGTGCGCGTGTACGCGGTGGACGAGTTCTTCCGTGTGACCGTCGGGGGCGCCGCGGTTCTCGAGACCGTGGATCCGCTCCGTCTCGATGGCGGCCCTCTGGCGGGCTCCGACGACGGCGAGCGACCGGAGCGCCGCATCGGCGTGATCGGCATCCGGTTGGGGGACGAACTCCCGCCGCGTCTGAGCGCGGTCGAGTTGCGCGAGCCGGTGCTGGCTCGGCCCTCCGTCATCGCGGACCGCTTCATCGAGGACGCCCACGCGACGGGCACCTACAAAGACTGGGCGCTTCCCTCCGGAGCGTGGATCAACCCGGCCGCCGTGGACTACGCGGGCGGCGTCTGGTGGAACAAGGGCGACTTCTACGGCGACACCGAGCTGCGCGCGACGTTCGCCGGCGCGGGCTCGAGCGTCCTGGCCGCGTCCGACTGGTCGGCCGACGGCGGCTATCGTTTCGTCGTGGCCCCGGCGGAGACGGGCGTCAGCGTCTCGCTTCTCCGGCTGGGCGAGACCGTGGCCGAGGCCGTTGCGGAGGGGCTCGCCTTGCCGCAGCGGATTGAGTTCCGGAAGCGCGGCGCGCTCCTGACGGCGACCGTCGGCGCGAGCGTGCCCCTCCAGTGGACCGATCCGGAGCCGCTCACCGGCACTCGGCTCGGCCTCCTCGACAACGGGCAGAGCATCGACCTTTCCCAGGCGTACGCGTTCTCGCAGCAGGAAGTCGACTACACTTTCGCCGACGCCCCAACGGATTGGGCCGAGCAGACGGGCACCTGGGAACTCTCCTCGCGCTGGACGTGCACCGAGGACTGGTCGTTCTGGTCGGGCCGCAGCGCGGAGACGGCCCTGATGTGGTCGAAGCCCGAGTTCGCCGGCGACATCACCGTCGAGGCCTACGTGGCGATGAAGATGGGCATGGTCGAGACGAACCAGCGTCTCAGCTATGAGCATCCCCACGACGCCAATGTGACGATCTGCGGAGACGGCGAGTCCGTCGGAAGCGGCTACACGTTCCGCATCGGCGGCGGCGACCTGCCGGTCACCCAGATCTGGAAGGGCGACGAGCTTCTCGCGGAGACGAGCGCGGCCTGGGCCATGTTCCCGAGCCTCTCCAACAGCATGCCCGACATGAACCAGTTCCACCGCAAATGGTGGCAGGTCCGGGCGGAGAAGCGGGGCGGGCGCCTGCGGCTGTACTTCGACGACCGGCTCGCGCTTGAGGCAGTCGACCCCGACCCACTGGGCGCGGGGCATGTCGGCGTTTGGACGTGGGACAACGGCGTCATGATCTCGCGGGCTAAGGTGTACGGCGCGCGCACCGGCAATGTCCTGAAGCCGCGCGTGACGGACGCGCGCGCGTTGGCGGCCCTGCAGTCGCCCGGCCGCGACCTCCCGCTCGAGCTCCTGCTGATGCTTTTTGAGTTGTTCCTCCGCCTTGCTC
>CAZCER010000583.1:0-3612 GCA_964497385.1 uncultured Armatimonadia bacterium
ATCGATGATGGGGCGCGTAGGGTCGAGGTCGCGGGCGATCCGGTACAGCTCGGGCGCGGTCGACGGAAACGGTTGGCTCTCGTTGCCCATGCACCAGTCGAAGATGGACGGGTGGTTTCGGTACCTCCGCACGGCCGCTTCCCACTCGGTCCGGTAGAGGTCGAGCGCCGGTCCTTGCGCCCGGTCCCAGTAGAACTGGTACGCGTTCGGGAGTTCCGGCTGGACGAGCATGCCCACTTCGTCGCAGGCCTCGTAGTACTCGTCGGGCAGAAAGTGGCTGTGGTGCCGTACGAAGTTGAACCCATAGCTCTTCGCGAGGCGCAGTCGGCGTAGGTAGACGTCCTTGTCTGTCGGTGGCGCGATGGTCTCGGGGTATACCGAGTCATCGCCATAGCCGCGCAGGAACAGACGGCTGCCATTCAGGTAGAAGCGGTTGCCCCGTATTTCGATCTCGCGCAGGCCGAAGCGGGTCTCGACCGCGTCGATCGCTGTTCCGTCTCTCAAGAGCGTGGCGCGGGCCCGCAGCAGGTTGGGCGCATCGGGCGACCAGAGAGGCGCGTCGGGCAGGGCGAGGTCCACAGCGCGGCTGGCTTGGCCGGCAACCGGAGCCTCGCTCTCGGCGAGCACCTCCCCACCCTCTCCCAGGACCGCGAAGCGCACCGCGTCGGCGTCGGCCCTCCCCGCGAGGCCCGCGCTCAAGCGGCATCCGGTTGGACCCACGCGCGGCGCGGCGAAGAGATTGGTGAGCCACGCGTCGTTGCGGGCTTCCAGGTACACGTGCCCGGAGATGCCTCCCCAGGGCGTGAACATGGCGTCGATGAGATCGGCCGCACCCGAGAGGCAGTCGATGTCCCACCGCTGCTCCGAGTCCACGCGCACCGCGATGCTCGCCTGCCCGCCGGGCTCGATGAGACCGGTCACGTCGTACTCGAATGGGGAGAGATACCCGACGTGCGTGCCGAGCGCGGCGCCGTTCACCCATGTGTCCGCGTAGCGGTGTACGCCTGTGAAGCACAGGAACACGCGCTTCCCAGTCCACGCCAGGGGGATGCGCGCACGCTTCGCGTACCAGGCTTTCCCGACGTGGTTACTGCGGAGCTTGTCGTTCTCGGGGCCGAAGCCTTGTCCGTCCCAGGATCCGGGCACCCGTATGATGTCCGGCCCGATCGCGCTGGTCCGGTACCACTCCTCCGCGACGCCAACGTCGCCGGGGTCGAGCCGGAAACGCCACACGCCGTCGAGTGAGCGCGTGTCTCTCTCCCCCTCGGCGCGGGCCGGTGTGAACGTTGCGAGCCCGCACAGCAGGATGACAAGGCTGCATCGCCAGTTTCGCGGCAGCGTGTGGGGCATGGGGGCGCTCCTCTCTCCTCGGCTGGCCGAGCTACCTCCCGAGATGCTCGCGGAGGCGGACCACCTGGTCGACAGCCTCCTGGGGGATCCGCCCCGCGCCGTCGATCGGCAGGTTCAGCGTGACGGCGCCTCCCGCCGCGCGGAAGTCGTCGACCCACTTGAAGAGCTGCCAGTCACTGTAGACATAGGGCCGGCCGCCCTCGAACGTGCTGAAGATCGGGAGCAGCGCATGGGTCCGAACGCCCTCGATGAAGGGACCGTCCGGCATCCAGGTGGCCGGGGGACGCTCGTGGTCGAGCGCCGTGCGACCATCCCACAAGAAGTGAACCTCCCCCGCGTGGTAGTCCTCGAGCGGGGTGACGGGCTTCACGTTGCCGATGCAGAAGGCGCCATCGTTGAAACACACGATGCGGTTTGGGTTCCCGGCCCGGGCCGCCTCGAACCAGAGGGGCCAGTCGTACGTCGAGTTCGGGAACACGTCCCACGTGTAGCATCCGTCAAACCACCAGCCGTCCATCAGCGCCCCGAGCCGCTCGCCATACTCAGCCACGAAGCGCGTGTAGCGCCGCTGGAACTCCGTCTGGTCGGCGGGGTTCCAGGCGAACGCCTGGTGGATCTCGTCGCTCTGCGCCGCGGTCTCCGAGGGAAGATACGCGATGAGCCGGATGCCGCGCGCGTCGGCGCCCTGCGCGATCTCGAGGAGCAAGTCGCGCTCGGACGCGTGCCCCGGAGCGCGCGCGTCGAGGTACGCGTTCGGGCTGCAGTAGTAGCCTGTGTTCTGGCCGACCGTGAAGATCAGCCAGTCCGCGCCCATCGCCTCGAGCTGCGCCATGAAGGCGTCGAGGTCGAAGCCGGTCACGGTCTCGTCGAAGGCCCGAGTCCGCTCCTCCGGTGTGTCGCCCGGGGGCGAGATGAGGTAGTGAACCATGATGCCGAAGCCCCCCTCACCGAGCCAGGCGGCCCGGTCTGTCGGGGCATCGGCGGTCTGGCCGATCGAGAGGGAGAGAATGAGGCTCGCGGCGGTCATCGGTCGGTTCCCTTCGTTCGCGCGCGGACTACAGGCTGATTCTCAGGACGTACGCATGCTCGCACGGCGGCTTCTCGGGCATGCGCACCCGGAGCCCGTCGGGCGTCTGCCTCCAATCAAGCTTCGCCTTGTGGCCCAACAGGCGCACGTCCTGCACCCGGCCCTCCGAGAGGCGCAGGCCGGAGCCGAGTGAGCGCACCACCGCGTACTCGCCCGGCCACGCGAGCAGCGTCGCGTAGAGCGTCCGCCGGCCCTTTGTCGTGAACCGGATGTCGGCGCCGGAGTAGTCCGCGCGCTTGGTGTCCGTGAAGTGGCCCTGGAGCACCTCGGTTGGGCCCTCACCGTAGACAGTCCAGGGCCGGGTTCCGTAGACGGCCTCTCCGTTCACCTTCAGCCACTTGCCGATGGACTTCAGGATCCGCTGGTCCTCGGCGGGGATCGTGCCGTCCGCCTTAGGCCCGATGTTCAGGAGCAGCGCTCCGTTCTTGCTGACGATGTCCACCAGGTCGCCGACGATCTGGCCCGGCGTCTTGTAGTCGAGGCCCTTCACGTAACTCCACGAGTTCTTCGCGACGGCGGTGTCGGTCTGCCAGAAGAAGGGGTGAAGCCGCGAGAGCCCGCCGCGCTCGATATCCCACACCGCGCTACCGGGCGGGAAGGCGTCGTTCTTGTAGTTGATCGCGACACCGCAGCTCCACTCCCAGCCGCGGTTGTAGAGGTAGGCCGCGAAGCGCCGCAGATACGGCTGGAAGCACGGCTGCTCGATCCACCAATCGAACCAGACGAGCTGCGGCCGGTACTTGTCCACGATCTCACACGTGCGGGCGAGCCAGTCCTCGAGATACTCCGGCGTGGGCGTCACGTTCTCCGGCTGGGCCGGACCGTAGAAGTCGGCGTACTTGGGGTCCCGCACATCGGAGTCGAACTCCATGCCGCCGTTCATGAACCACCAGTGCTCGGCCCGGTGGGTCGACGCCCCGAAGACCATCCCGCGCTCCCGCACGGCCGCGGCGAGTTCGCCCACCACGTCGCGCTTGGGGCCCATCTTCGCGGCGCACCACTTCGAGAAGCTCGAGTCGTACATCGCGAACCCATCATGGTGCTCCGCCACCGGAACCACGAACCGTGCGCCGGCTTGCGCGAAGAGGTCGGCCCACTGCGCGGCGTCGTACCTCTCCGCCTTGAAGAGCGGGATGAAGTCCAGGTGTTGAGCATGGGCGGCGGCCTGGATGCCC
>CAZCER010000584.1:0-3598 GCA_964497385.1 uncultured Armatimonadia bacterium
CGTCCGCCGTTATTGCGGTCGCGGCGGTCCTGACCTCAACGCGCGCTTTCGCGGGGGCGGCGATCCAAACCGCCCCCGCGGAGATCCACTGTGAGCACTTCGGCGCGGGCATGCCGCTGGGGGCGCCGCCGTCGAGCGACCTGATCTTCCGGGACCTGTACGCGCTTAGTTCGAACGATGACACCAAGATCGCCGACTGGGTCTGCTACCGGCTCACCCCACAGGAAGTGGCAGGCACGCTTCCGCTCGACCGGGACTGGTTTGCCGACCCGTTTCTCGATCCCTCTGAGACGCTCGAGCCCAGCCGACCGGTGGACGACTACAAGGATGCGGACAAGGCCCCGACGGAGTACGACCGGGGCCATCTCGCGCCGCTCGCGAGCTTCAAGGGGTCGCTCAGCGCGCGTGAAGTGAACTCCTACGCGAACATCGTCCCGATGAAGAAGGCGCTCAACAGGGGTCCCTGGGCGGCGCTCGAAGACGCCGTGCGCGCTCTCGTTCTGCGGGAGGGCGAGGTCTGGGTCGCGTGCGGCCCGCTCTACGAGCGCGACATGCCTCGCCTGCCGCGCTGCGATGAGGAGCACACGGTCCCGAGCGGCTTCTGGCAGGTCGTCGCCGTCCGCGCCGACGGTGGGCTTCGGGCCGCGGCCTTCGTCATGGACCAGAGCGAGTCGGGCTCCGATTACGAGCGGTTCCTTGTGAGCGTGGACGATGTGGAAGCGCGCTCCGGCCTGAACCTGTTCGCCGAGGTCCCCGCGGCGCAGGAAGCCGCGCTCGAGTCGGCGGCGGCCACGTCCTGGGTCCGTTCATGGTGATTGTGTGAACGGCAGGTGGCTCCCCGCGCGACCGCGAAAGCCGGTGATGGAGTTGTGGAGGTAGCGCGGGAGCGGGAGTGGAGGTCGGGCGCGCGGGTCAGGCGCTGACATCCCGGTCGCTTTCGCGCAAGGTCGCGGCGGAGGCGGGCGAGGATGAAGCGACGCGATTTCCTGCGTACGATGGCGGCCGGATCCATGGTGGGAGCCGGGTTGTGGGCGGGTCGAGGGAGGTACGAGCGTCCCCCCAACATTGTGGTCGTCCTGGTGGACGATCTTGGGTGGGCGGACCTCTCGTGCTATGGGAGCGCCTTCCACGAGAGCCCCTGTCTGGACCGTCTGGCAAGTGAGGGGATGCGCTTCACGAACGCCTATGCGGCGGCCCCCATCTGCTCCGCCACGCGAGCGAGCATCCTGACCGGCCGGCATCCGGCGCGCCTGAACCTCACGGACTTCATCCCCGGCCACACACGGCCCTGGGCGCGCCTGGCCCCGCCCTGCATGCACCAGCGCCTGCCCGACGATGTCCCGACCTTGTCGCGCGCTCTGCAGCGCCGCGGCTACGCCAACGTATACCTCGGAAAGTGGCACCTCGGCGGGCAGGCCCCCAACAAGGAGATCCACGGGTTCGACGACTTCCATGCGGGCGGCAGGAACCAGTTCGACAAGTACGCGAGCGCCCTAACGGACAAGGCGATCGCGTTCATCGACGCCCACGCGAGCAAGCCCTTCTTCGTGATGCTGTCTCACTACAACGTGCACATCCCCCTGGAGGCCCAACCCAGCCGCGTGGCTCGGTACGCGGCCAAGGCGGTCCCCGGCGCGGGGCAGTCGAACCCGGTCTACGCCGCGATGATCGAGCAACTCGACGAGACCGTCGGACGCCTGGTGGGCCACCTCGACGCAAGCGGGCTCTCCGAGAACACCCTGGTCGTGTTCGTCTCCGACAACGGAGGCCAAGTCCGCTGGTACCTCGGGAACGGACCGACGACCACCTCGAACGCTCCGCTGAGAGGCGAGAAGGGCACTCTCTACGAGGGCGGCGTCCGGATCCCGATGATCGTGCGCTGGCCGGGTTCGATCTCGGCGGGGACGGAGTGCGACGTTCCGGTCGTCACCACCGACCTCATGCCGACCTGCCTCGACGCCGCGCGCATGGGCGCTCCGCGTGACATCGACGGCCTCAGTCTCCTGCCCATGCTCAAGGGCGGGGCCGCCCCGAAGCGCGAGGCCATCCACTTCCACTACCCGCACTACCACCACGACTCGCCCTGCGGCGCGATGCGCGAGGGCAGGTATAAGCTCTTGGAGCGCTTCGAGGACGAGGAGGTCGAACTCTACGACCTCGAGGCCGACATCGGGGAGTCGAGGAATCTCGCGGGCTCAAAGCCGCAACTCGCGGACGAGATGCGCGCCCGCCTCGCCGCCTGGCGCGAGTCGGTCGGGGCGAGACTTCCCGAACCGAACCCGGCCTTTGACCCCGCGCGCGCCGCCCAGTGGGGCGAGAAGATGAAGCCCTGGTGGACGGATGCGACGGCCGCCGGCGTCGGCCCCGCCCTGGGTGGAGCGCCCCCGACCGCCGCCCGGCCATCGCCGCGCGATGGGTGGTCGCGTCGCCGCTGGGGGCGGCGCTTCTTCCCCAGGGTCGTGCCGTAAGGGGCCCGTTCCTCGCGCGACGGATCGAATCGCGCCCCGCACGGTCGCGTCCTATGTTGTGGACGCCCTGCCGGCCCACGCTTGTTCGGGATGGCGTCCGCTGGCGGGACGGCGCGAGGGATGATGGAGGCGATCATGCTGGTAGGGGTCTGGATGGCTGCCGCAGTGTGCCTTGGGGGAATGCCGACGCCCGCGGACCTCTCTCCGCAGCCCGAGCCTCTCTGGAGCACCGAGTGGGGACCGGCAAGCCGTGCGGAGGCCATCGAGGTCTGTATCCGGCTTGAGCGGGAGGGATCGGCTGCCGCTTGCTACGCGCCCGAGATCGCGCCGATGCTCGAGAGCCGCTGCCCGGAGGTGCGTGATGCCGCCATCCGTGCACTGAGCGCGATGGGGCCGGCCGCGCTTCCTGTCCTGGTTCCGCACTTCGGGTGGGCGAGTCGGTACGGACATCCCGCCGAACAGGCCTGCGCACGCATGGGCAACCGCGCGTTGGGGCCCCTGACGGCCCTGCTCATGGGTGACGCTAGGGCGCAGCACGGAGCGGCGAGCGCGTTGGCGCTGCTCGGACCACAGGGCTGGCGCGTCTTGGTGGACGTCCTACCGCGCGGGGGCGAGGCGACCTTCGCGGCGCTCGAGGGCCTGGCGCACCCCTCCCCTGGTCAGTGGCCGGTGAGGCTGCCGGCGCGGTACGCGGATGCCCTGCTCGATGCGCGCGCGTCCATGTCCCACCACGAGCGGATCACGATCGAGAGCATTCTGATGCGGATGGACCCGAGCGCCGCACCCACTCTGAGGGCGCGCATGCGGGACGAGAGCCCGAAGGTGCGGGCCACGTGCATCACCGTGTTGAGTCGTTCCGACCGGGCATCGACCGATGACCTGCAACTCGCGGCCGCCGCCTCGGCCGACCCGGACGCCTCTGTCCGCCTCGCGGCGGCCGAGGGGCTCTCAGCAATGCGGTCGGGCGACCCCGCGCGACGGCGGTCGGCGCTCGTCGCCCTGCTGTCCGACGCGGACCCCCTGGTGCGGCGCATGGCCGTGTTCGCCTTGGCCTGGCCGACGGATGATCCGGCGATCGCTGACGCCATCGGGCGTCTTGAGAAGCAGGACCCCGACCCCGGCGTCCGCAC
>CAZCER010000585.1:0-3592 GCA_964497385.1 uncultured Armatimonadia bacterium
GCGAGGCGATTTTCTGCTGCGTCTCGACGGACCAGGGCCAGACGTTCGAGAAGCCGGTCGAGGTTGCACGCCTGCCGGGCCTCGCACTTGGCAAACGCCGCGGACCGCGAATCGCCGCCACCAGCGAGTTTGCCGTCATCACGGCGATCAGCCATCCGACGGGCGACTTGGTTTCGTGGCGATCCACCGATGGCGGGCGGTCCTGGTCCGGCCCGACGACCATCAACGATCAGCCCAGCGTGGCCCGCGAAGGTTTGCACGCATTGGCCTGCGGACCGCGCGGCGAGTTGTACTGCGTCTGGCTGGACCTGCGACACAAGAAGATGGAGATTGCCGGCGCCGGCTCGAGCGACGGCGGCAAGACCTGGGGCGCGAACCAGTTGATCTATCACTCGCCCAGCGGCTCGGTCTGCCCGTCGGGACCGTCAAGGGCCGCCTCCACCGCGCGCGCCGTCTGCTCCTCGAGGGCCCAAGCGGCGCGGCGGTGCGGGCCCTCCTGGACGGCGCTCCGGCCCTCGAACTGGGCACAGCGGCGTAGGCGCGGCGGAGTATCTCTTGAGAGACCGCCGTCCCGCGCGCGCGTTTGGCGGCGCCCCACTGGCCCGCGAAGTGTGTGATCGCCGTTGTCGCGCTTCACCTTGAGCAACCTGGACTGCCCGTCCTGCGCCGCGTCCATCGAGGACGCGCTGCGCTCCCTTGACGCCGTCGAGGCCGTCTCGCTGAACCTGCAGACAGGCGCGCTCTCGGTGCGGGAGCGCGGCGGCGCCGGGAGTCTGACCACAGAGCAGGTGCGCGCGGCCGTTCGCTCCGTGCATCCACGGGTGTCCGTCAGCGACGCCCGGTCGCCGGCCCTTGCCGCTGCCCCCGCGAACGGCCTCCGCGAACTGACGCCCATCGGCGTCTCGGCGGTCCTATTGGTCGTGGGTCTTCTTCTCGGCGATCGTCTTTGCGGAGGGCCGCTGCACGCCATCGAGTACCTCATCCTGGGCGCGGCGTACGTCATCTGCGGACACGGTGTCATCGCGGCGGCCGGGCGAAGCCTCTTGCGCGGACGCATGTTCGACGAGAACTTCCTGATGACCGTCGCGACTCTGGGGGCCATCGCGATCCACGAACTCCCCGAGGCCGTCGGAGTGATGCTCTTCTACCAAGTGGGCGAGTTCTGCCAAGGCCTCTCGGTCGGCCGGGCCCGACGCTCGATTCAGGCGCTTCTGGCGCTGAGGCCGGACGAAGCCGCGATAGAGACCGCGAACGGCCTGCGGCGCGGTTCGCCGTCGGACGTTCGCGTCGGCGAGATCATGGTCATCGGGCCCGGTGAGCGCGTTCCCTTGGACGGAATAGTGATCTCGGGGACGTCTGCGATCGACACCTCCTCACTGACCGGAGAGCCCACCCCCCGCGAGGTGGGCCCCGGCGAGAGCGTCTACGCGGGCACGATCAACAGGACTGGCATGCTCCGCGCCGAGGTCACCGCAACCGAGGAGGACTCCTCGGTCGCACGCGTTCTGGCCCTGGTCGAGGAGGCCGCAGGGCGCAAGGCCCGGACCGAGCGCTTCATCACGCGGTTCGCGCGCGTCTACACGCCGATCGTGGTGGGGATCACGGTGCTCGTCGCCCTGCTGCCCCCGCTGCTGGTTCCGGGAGCCACATTCACGGACTGGGGCTATCGCGCGCTTGTGGTGCTGGTCGTATCGTGCCCATGCGCGTTGGTGATCAGCATCCCGCTCGGCTACTTCGGGGGCATCGGCGGCGCCTCGCGCCGCGGCGTGCTCGTGAAGGGGTCGAACTACCTCGACGCCCTCGCGACAACGGACACCGTCGTCTTCGACAAGACCGGCACCCTGACCACGGGTCAGTTCGCCGTGACGCGCGTGGCTCCGTACGGCGGCGTCGGGGATCGCGAACTGCTGCGGCTCGCCGCCCTCGCCGAGAGCCGCTCGACGCACCCGATCGCCCAGTCGATCCGAGAGGCCTACGGAGAAGACGTCGACGCCGACCGCATCGAGGAGTACCGCGAGCTGGCCGGGCAAGGGGTCGCCGCGCGGATCGACGGCGCGCAGATCACGGTCGGGAGCCACCGGTGGATCCATGACAGCGGCGTTCCCCACGAGGTCTGCGAGGTACCTGGAACGGTCGCTCACGTTGTGCGCGACGGCGTCTGGCTCGGGTACATCGTGATCTCCGATTCGGTGCGGGAGGACGCGGCGCGAGCGGTCAGCGAGCTGCGGGCCCTTGGCGTCCGGCGCCTGACGATGCTCACGGGGGATCACGAGGAGTCCGCGGCGCGGGTGGCGGAGGAACTCGGGCTCGACGGCTACCGAGCCGGCCTCCTGCCGGGGGAGAAGCTCGAGGCGCTCGAGACGATCCTCGCCGAGGCCCGCGGGACGGTGTGCTTCGTGGGCGACGGGGTGAACGACGCCCCGGTCCTCTCCAGGGCCGATGTGGGCGTCGCCATGGGCGGTCTTGGGTCGGACGCCGCCATCGAGGCGGCCGACGTGGTCTTGATGACGGATGCGCCGTCCCAAGTGCCCGCCGCCGTCCGGGTGGCGCGGCGGACGCGGGCGATTGTGTGGCAGAACATCCTGGGCGTGGCCGGCCTGATGACGATGTGGCTCGCGGTCTTCGGTGACGTCGGCGTCGCTCTTCTGGCCGTTCTGAACGCCTCGCGGGCGCTCGGGGGGCGCGAGGCGTAGACCTCATGAGCATTGCGCGACGGCGGGAGCGCGAGGCGACCCCTCGGTGCAGGATGGACTTCGCGCCTCCGCTGGCGCGAGGCCTCGTTCCGGCTCATTCCCAACGCCGCGCGGCCTTTCACGCCGATCCGAGGGAGAAGGTGAAGCTCGGCGTCCACTCGTAGAATGCCTTACACCCCAAGCCGGGTCGGCGGCTCTGCCGCAAGGCTGAGGCAAATGTGAACAGCGAGGGCTTGCGGCGCGGCGCCGCGCCCCGGAGGTAGTCGGAGATGTCGAGCATGGACAAGACGCAGGTCGCGATACTTCGTGTCCTGGCGGCCGCCGGCGGACCCCTTGGGGCCGGGAAGGTCGCCAAGGAGTTACGGGCGCACGGGATCGAACTCGAGGAGCGCGCGGTGCGCTACCATCTGGAGGCTCTCGACCTCCGCGAGCTGACGGAGAGCCTCGGCCGCCCGGGACGGCGCATCACCGAGGCCGGCCGCGCGGAGCTTGAGAGAGCGCGCGTCGCCGACAAGGTGAACCTCGTGTCCGCGAAGCTCGAGTCGTTCGCGTACCAGACCGCCCTCGACATCACGAACGGACGCGGCCGCGTGCCGCTCAACGTTTCCACCATCCCGGAACAGCGCCTCTCCGAGGCGCTGTTGGTGCTTCAGGACGTGTTCGGTTCGCGCTACGTCACCAGCCGGCGCACCGTGATCTATCGCCCCGGCGATCTCGTCGGAACCTGGGTCGTGCCTCCGGACTCGGTGGGCATCGGGACGGTCTGCAGCGTGACGATCAATGGGGTGCTGCTCAAGGCGGGCCTCCCCATCCCGTCGCTCTGCGGCGGCCTCCGCGCGATCGCGAACGACGAGCCCGCTCGCGTCACCGCAGTGGTGCACTACGGGTGGTCCTCCCTC
>CAZCER010000586.1:0-3587 GCA_964497385.1 uncultured Armatimonadia bacterium
CGGCCGCCGCGGAGCGCGGGAATCTGGGAGTGGCGTTCACCTACAACGAGCCGCTGATCGGCTTCGAGTGGGTGTACGATTGCGCGCGGCTTCTGAGGCGGCGCGGCCTCAAGGTGGTGCTGGTGACCAACGGTTACCTGAACCCGGAGCCGCTACGGGAACTCCTGCCCCTCGTGGACGCCGCGAACGTCGACCTGAAGAGCTTCTCCGACGGCTTCTACCGAGACCTCTGCGGCGGGCGGGTCGAGCCCGTGAAGGAGGCGCTGAAGCTCTTCCACGCCGCGTGCCATCTGGAGGTCACGAAGCTGCTGGTCATGGGGCATGAGGATCCGGTCTCGGACGCGGAGCGGATCGCCGCGTGGATCGCGGAAACGCTCGACCCAGACGTTCCGCTCCACCTATCGCGCTACTTCCCGCGGCATGAGTGGAGCGCCCCGGCGACGCCGCAACGCGTGATGGAGGCGGCCGTCGCGGCCGCGCGCGAGCATCTGCGGTTCGTGTACGCCGGCAACGCGAGCGTCCGGGGCGGTGATGACACGGTGTGTCCCTCGTGCGGCGGGACGCTGGTGAGCCGAATGGGTTACCATGTGCGACTGCGGGGGGTCTCGGGGGGACGCTGTACGGCTTGTGGGGCGGAGGTCCCGCTCGAGGGAGTGTAGCCGTGCAGGTCGTACTCGCTTCCAGGTCGCCTCGGCGCGTGGAGCTGTTGGGGCGGGTTCTGGATTCGTTTGAGGTGCACCCCGCCGACATCGATGAGGATGGCGCTGCGGCGGGGGCGGGATCACCCGAGGAGGCGGCGGTTCTCTCGGCGCTCAGCAAGGCGCGCGCGGTGGCTGAGGAGCGTCCGGAGGCCCTCGTGATCGGCTGTGACACGATCGTCGTGCTGGGTGAGCGCATCCTGGGCAAGCCCGCCGACGAGGCGGAGGCCGTGCGCATGATCCTCGAGTTAGGGGGGCGTTCGCACCGGGTGATCACGGGCCTGGCGGTCCTGAAGCCGAACGAGGCTCCGGGGAGAAGAGCCGAGACCACGGCGTCCGAGATCACCGAGGTGCGCTTCCGGCCGGTGGACGAGGGGCTTGCGAGGGCGTACGTAGCACGCGGCGAGAGTCTTGACAAGGCTGGAGCCTATGGCATACAAGGTCGAGGCTCCCTGTTGGTGGAAGGGATCACAGGCTGCTACTACAACGTGGTCGGCCTTCCGCTGCACCGCCTTGGGATGTTGCTTGCCGAGGCGGGAGTCGGGCTGTTGTGAGGCTAAAGGAGCCGATCTGATTGTTCGCACACCGAGCCGGGGAACGACTGGGGAGTCGGCAATGGACGTCCGTTCTCCGTTACACCGCCCGCTCGCTCTTCTCGCGCTTCTCCGTGGACATGGGCATCGACCTGGGCACCGCCAACACCCTGGTCTACGTCTGCGGCCGCGGGACGGTGCTCAATGAGCCCTCGGTGGTGGCCATAGACCGCGAATCGAACCGCGTTCTGGCCGTCGGCGAGGAAGCGAAGCGGATGATCGGGCGCACGCCTGGAAACGTGGTGGCCATCCGGCCGCTGCGGGACGGCGTGATCGCGGACTTCGACATTACCCAGGCGATGCTCACCTATTTCGTCACGCGGGTTCAGAGCCGCCGGTTCCTCTCCTATCCTCGTCTCTTGATCGGGATCCCGTCGGGTGTGACCGAGGTCGAGCGCCGGGCGGTCGTGGAGGCGGCGTACCAGGCGGGCGCGCGCGAGGCCGGCGTGATCGAGGAGCCGATGGCGGCCGCGATCGGAGCCGGCATGCCGGTTGAAGACGCGACGGGCAACATGGTCGTCGACATCGGCGGCGGCACGACGGAGGTCGCGGTCATCTCGCTCGGGGGCATTGTGTATCACCAGTCGCTCCGCATCGGGGGCGACGAGATGGACGAGGCGATCGCGGCGTACGTGCGGCGCGAGGCGAACCTCTTGATCGGCGAGCGGACCTCGGAAGAGGTGAAGCTCGCGATTGGGGCGGCGTACCCGCTTGCGGAGCCGCTCGAGGTCGAGGTCAAGGGTCGGGACATCGTGAGCGGCCTCCCGCGCAGCGTCATCCTGACGACGGATCATGTGCGGGAGGCGATCGCGGAGCCCCTGAGCGCGATTGTGGAGACCGTCCGGCAGGCGCTTGAGAACACGCCGCCGGAACTCTCCGCGGACATCATGCGGCACGGCGTCATGCTCTGCGGCGGCGGAGCGCTCCTGCGGGGTATGGACACCTTGCTGGAGGTCGAGACCGCGATCCCGGTCGGTGTGGCGCAGGACGCGATGAGCTGCGTCGTGCTCGGAGCGGGCCGGTGTCTCGAAGACGACAACCGCATTCTCCGGAACATCATGGAAAGGTAACGGCCAGCCGCCATGGTTGAGCTGGACAACCCCACGACGGGCGTCTCGGATGGGGACGGCGTCGGACGGCGTTTGCTGTTCTACCTTGCGTTGGGTGTCTGCATCGGGTTCGCGGCGGTGTTCTTTCGCACCAACCAGACCCGTGTGCTGGACTCGCGGAACGCCGAGTTGGTGCTGTACGGGGCGCAGCTTCGTCTTGAGACCTACGGCCCGCGGTTCGGCAGCGAGGACCACATGGGGGAGGTCCTCAGCCAGCTCGACATGGCGTGCGAACTGGCTCAACCGGGACAACGCATGGAGTCTCGGATCGGCGACTGGCTCGCGGAGCGCGGCTTCCACTCCGAGGCCTCGAACTACTACCTGCGGGCCCTTCAGCGGAGACCGTCGCTTGCCCTCGCGCGTCGAGCCGGCGAGGCCGCGGTGACGGGACGCAACACGGACGCGGCGGCCGCCGCCTACGGCATCGTGATGGAACTCGCTCCCCGCGACCCGGACGCGTACAACCTGCTCGGCTACTACTACGCCGTGGAGGGCATCCGGCTCGATGAGGCCGAGCGACTGGTGAAGCGCGCGCTGGAGCTGGTTCCTCCGGATGAGACGGGATCGATCGCCGCGTATGAGGACTCCTTGGCGTGGGTATACTACCGACAGGGGCGGTACGCGGAGGCCTGGGAGCATATGACGCGCGCAACGCTTGGCGGAGTCCTCCTATACGATCCGGTCATCACGGAGCACTACCACGCGATACGCGAGGCCCTGGAAGCGAGCGAGGCCGGGCCTCCCAAGGAGCGGGACTAGTGCGCGCCGTGTTGATCGTGCTCGACGGCGTCGGTTGCGGGGCGCTCCCCGATGCGGCCGCGTACGGTGATGAGGGCTCGAACTCGCTTGGCAACACCGCTCGCGCGGTGGGGGGATTGCGCCTGCCAAACCTCGGCTCCATGGGGCTCGGGCGCGTCACCCCGATCGAGGGCGTCCCGCCGTCGCCCGCGCCAACGGCCTTTTACGGCCGCATGGCGGAGCGCGGAGCCGGCAAAGACACCACGGCGGGCCACTGGGAACTCGCCGGCCTGCCCGTCCTGAAGCCGTTTCCGACGTACCCGAGCGGATTCCCGCATGAGGTCCTCTCGGCGTTCGAGGGGGCGATCGGTCGCTCCGTCCTCGGCAACCGACCGGCCTCCGGAACGGCGATCATCTCGATTGTCGCCAGCGACGGCGAACTGACGGCG
>CAZCER010000587.1:0-3573 GCA_964497385.1 uncultured Armatimonadia bacterium
GTGCGGGCCACGCGAAGCAGCATCTCGGGCACGCGCGTGCCCACCAGTCCGGGAGCCACCTCCTCGAGCGTGCGGCCGACGACCCGTCCGGAGGCGAGGCCCGGAAGGCGTTCGGCCGCGGCGTTCGCGAGTTCGAGCCGCAGGCGGCCTGACGCGTCCTCGCGGTAGAGAAGCGTGGGCGCCGGGTTCGCGGCGAACATGCGGGTGTAGCGCGACTCGGCCTCCTCGCGCGCGATCTCCGCCCGGCGGATGTCGGTGACGTCCACCATGGCGATGACGCAGTGCTCGAGAGCCTCCGCGCCCGTCGGCCGAACGACCCATCGCACGAGCACGTGCCGGACCGAGTCGTCATGACCTCGGATCGTCGTCTCGAGGTCCGAGCGTCGCTCGCCCCGGAGCGCCTTCAGGAGGCCTTCGCCGAACGCGCGGAAGGTGGACGGCGTCCAGTGCGTCGCCATGGCCTCGTCCGCGTCCTCGACGGAGGCGTGGCCGAAGAGGCGGAGGGCGGCGGGGTTGGCGGCGAGCACTCGGGCCGTCATGGCGCACTCATGCACGACGTCCGGGTGCGCCTCGGCGAAGGCGGCGGGATCCTCGCGCGCCTGGTCCGGCAGTCGTTCGAGGACTTCCTTCGCGCGACTCAGATCGAGTTCCCAGAGGGCGACGGGCAGTTCCTCGACCAACCACCGCAGGCGGGCCTCGCTCTCGCGGAGGGCGCTCTCCGTCTTCTTGAGACCGGTCGCTTCGCGGTTGATCCCGAGGATGGCGGCGCGCGATTGCCGACGATCGGCGATGGGCAGCTTGCTCGAGAGGTACCAGCGGCGCTCTCCGGCCGCGTCCACGAAGGCGTACTCCCGATCGACGTAGCCCTCTCCGGACTCACGGACGCGCGCGTCCTCAGCGAGGTGTTGGGCGGCGACGTCGGGCGGCAGGAAGTCCGCGTCGGTCTTTCCGAGGAGGTCGGCCTCGGCGACGCCGAGGGCTCGACAGAGGTCCTGGCTCACGGCGACGAAGCGGCTCTCGTCGTCTTTGACGTAGACCTGGAAGGGAAGCGCCCCGAGGAGGGCCTCCAGAACGCCGAAGGCGTCGTCGTGGGCCATGTGCGCGCGAATGAGCGCTTTGGCGTCTTCCGGTACGTCCGCGCGGTCAAGCAGATCGGCCAGTCGCACGCGAAGCTGCCTCCTCACCGCATAGGGCCGGCAACGTCAAGGTCCGCAGGCGAATTCGCCGAAAGGCGCCTTGTCCCTCGTGAGAGGAGGCGCGCCCTCGGTCGATCCGAGGGGGCCGCGGCCTCCGCCGCGAACACCGGAAGGACGCGCGGATCCGCGCGCGCGAGGAAGGCGGTCGAGGAGTTGGCTGTGGTTGTGCTTCGTTACGCCGGTCTCTGGCCGCGCGCGGCCGCTCTCGCCCTCGACTTCGCCGCGCTGAGCGCGGTGTTCTTCCCGATCACGCGACTCGTGAAGGGCGTCTGGCTGATGACTCCCGCGGACCACCTCTGGCGAGAGGGATGGTTCATCTTCGATCCTCTCTGCGCCGCGTTCCTCGGGGCCATCGCCGCCTACTTCGTCGTGGCCGAAGGCGCAGCCGGCCGCACTCTCGGCAAGTGGGCGCTCGGGCTTAAGGTCGTCGGCCCAACGGGAGGCAGGCCGGGCCTGCCGCGCGCGGCGCTCAGGAACCTGCTCCGCCTCGTGGACGGCCTGCCGACGCTGAGCATCCTGGGAGTCGTTCTCATCCTCGTCACGGCGGAGAGGACGCGGGTGGGCGACTTGGCGGCGGGGACCCGGGTGGTGCACGCGCGCTGAGCGGTGTGGCGAGAGGCCGACAGCGAACACACAAATGTTTGTGCGCGGCGCAGGAGAGGCCGCCGGAGCGGTCGAAACCGTCTTCCATGCTTGCCAAGGTGTACTCGGGTGCTGTGTTCGGCGTCGATGGCTACCTCGTCACCGTCGAGGTGGACAGCTCGGTCGCGACCGGGAACTTCACGATCGTCGGCTTGCCCGACGCCGGGGTGAATGAGTCTCGAGAGCGGGTCCGGCCCGCAATCAAGAACTCGGGTTTTCGCTTCCCCGGCGGCCGGCGCTATGTCGCGAATCTCGCGCCCGCCGACATCCGCAAGGAAGGCCCCGGGTTCGATCTCTCGATCGCGATCGGGATCCTCGTGAGCACGGAGCAGGTCGAGACCAACGGGCTCGACCGCACCTGCTTCCTCGGCGAACTCTCGCTCGACGGGGGCCTCAGGCCGATCAGCGGGGCGCTTCCGATCACGCTCGCGGCGAAACGGGCCGGGGTGACGCGCATGATCGTCCCGGTCGAGAACGCGCGCGAGGCCGCGGTCGTGGAAGGCGTCGAGGTCTACGGGCTGGAACGCCTGGAGGAAGTGACCGATCTCCTCGCGGGGAACCTCTTCGTCGAGCCGGTCGCTCCCGCGCTCGACGACGCGAATCTCTCGGCTCCCGCGTACCAGGTGGACTTCTCGGATGTGAAGGGCCAGGGGCACGCGAAGCGGGCGCTGGAGGTCGCGGCGGCGGGCGGGCACAACGCGCTTCTGATCGGGCCTCCGGGGTCGGGGAAGACGATGCTCGCGCGGAGGGTTCCGAGCATCCTGCCGCCCATGTCGCTCGAGGAAGCACTGGAGGTCACGAAGCTGTACAGCGTCTCCGGGCTCCTGCCCGGGGGCACGTCCCTCATCTCGACCCGGCCGTTCCGGTCGCCGCACCACACGACCTCGGTTCCGGGACTTTGCGGCGGAGGAACCGTACCCCGGCCTGGCGAGATCAGCCTCGCGCACCATGGGGTGCTCTTCCTCGACGAACTCCCGGAGTACCGGAAGGACGCCCTCGAGGTGCTGCGGCAACCGCTCGAGGATCGGCAGATCACGATCAGTCGGGCGAAGGCTGCGGTGACGTATCCGTCGAGCTTCATGTTGATCGCGGCGATGAACCCGTGCCCGTGCGGCTATCGGGGCGACGCGGTGCGCGAGTGCACGTGTCGTCCGGACATGGTGCAGCGGTACGTGCAGCGGATCTCCGGGCCGCTCCTGGACAGGATCGACATCCATCTCGAAGTGCCCCGCCTCACGCGCGAGGAACTCGCGCTCAAACCCGAGGGGGAGCCCGCTTCGGCGATCCGAGCGCGCGTGGTGGCCGCGCGGCAGAGGCAGCTCGCGCGCTTCGAGGGCCGGCCGATCTACTGCAACGGCGAGATGACGAGCCGAGACGTGGAGAAGCTCTGCGCGATCGGGGAGGACTCGCAGGCGCTGCTTCGGGCGGCTGTGGATCGTCTGGGTCTCTCCGCCCGAGCCTACCACCGCATCCTGAAACTGGCGCGGACGATCGCGGACCTCGAGGGGGTGGACGACATCCAGGTCCCCCATGTCGCCGAGGCCGTCCAGTACCGATCGCTCGACAGCAGGCTGCTGGGGTAGGGGGGAGCGGGACGACCCATGGAGAAGGACGCCTGATGGAGGGACCCCAACCGGCCCAAGTCAGACCCCTGTCTCGCAAAGGCTGGGCCGTGTTCGCGAGGTACGGGGCCGGTTTGGGGCCCACCGCCGTCGGCGGTCCCCCCAATGCGGCC
>CAZCER010000588.1:0-3554 GCA_964497385.1 uncultured Armatimonadia bacterium
GGCGAGACGTACGGACTGGACTACCGCTACAACAAGGGCGCGACGAGCTTCGATCTGGTAGCCAACTACCGCACCAAGTCGAACTCCTTCACGGGCTCGGCGGACCTGAGAACCGAGTTCCTCGGCGGCAGCTTCACCGCGGGTTACAACCTGAGCCGCTCGTCCGCGCTGGTCAGCGGCTCCTCCACCACGGAGACGCGCCGCATGTCCTACAGCATCGGCGGCGGGGCCCACAGCCTCAACCTGAGCGCGAACCAGAACATCACGACCTCCACCCAGCGCCGCCAGAGCACGAGCGCAACCGCCGCCTATCGCTGGCGCTGGAGCGACACCACGGAACTCTCAGCGAACCTGAACTACAGCTCGAACGACACCGTCGAGAGCGGGAGCGGCTCGAGCGACCTGGTGGCCAACGAGGAACTCACCTCCGTCATCCGCCTCACCAGCAGGCAGCAGGCCTTCGACTGGGAGGTGGTCCACGAGCAACGGGTCGACCCGGACGGCGACGCCTACACGGGAGACAACAACTTCGGCAGCATCGAGCGCATGCCGCAGATCACCGTGAGAAGCGACCTCTCGCGCATGGGCGTTCCGAGCCGCACCTGGAGCGCGACCGTCGAGGCAAGCGCCGGGCGCCTTCACGAGGCCTCCACGGGCACGCGAACGGCCCGCTACGGCGTCGACGTCTCGGCGCGGCGCAAAACCATCAACTGGGGCATCACCAAGATCGACCTCTCCGGGAACTACTCGCAGCGCTGGTACGGCGACGAGACCGCCATCTACAATCTCGGCGAGCGAGCGAACATCACCACGGACTGGTCCGACCAACTGAAGTCGACCTTCAGCTACAGCCACCAGACCTCGGCCGGCTACACCCCGTTCCGCAGCGACTACATGTCGCGCTACCACACCGCCTCCGGGAACGTCACCTGGAACCACAACACCTCGGGCTGCAACCAGAACGCCTCCCTCGCCACCAGCTACGACCTGAAGCTGAAACGCTGGTCGGACCTGCGGCTTGCGTACGCCTGGAGCGGCTCGGCCGGCAACGCGGTGACCCTCTCGACGAACTACGACCTGGAGGACGACCGCTTCCGGCAGCTCTCCGTCCGCTACGCGACCCGACGCTTCGGCTGGTACGACTGGCAGGTCTCGACGGGGTACGACTTCCGCACCGGCGAGATCACCCCGATCCGGAGCGCCCTGGACTGGGAGATCGACAAGGACAGTTGGCGTCTGCAGTTCCTCTCCACCTACAGCCCGACGCTCGAGCGCCTGAGCCAGACGGAGATCGCACTCATCCACTACACGAGCGCCTACACGTATTGCCTCTCCTACCGCGGCCAGGAGAAGGCCGTCCGCTTCGCGATCTCGGTCCGCGGCCTCCCCAACCTCGTGAGCGACGGTTTCGGCATCGGCTCCCACGGGGAGTTCGTCACCCCGACCTCGGGCGGATCGGGGCTGTACTGACGGGTCGCCGCGCATCCGTCGCGAAGGCGACTCCCCTTCCCCCCGGCAGGAACGCATAGACCATCGCGCGAAGCTCCCGGTTTGTTGCCGACGGACAGGAAAGGGAGCGGCGCGTGACAGGCAAGCCCCTCGAGCGTAGCCCGGACCTGCCCGATCGCCTCCCCGAATGGGGCCGACGGGCACGGGGCGTGACCCCCCGCGTCCTTCTCATCATCGCCGTCCTGCTGCCGGTGAACGCCTACTGGATCATCCACATGACGACGGTTCGCTACGTGGGCTTCGTCACGATCGCGTCGCTCTTCTACAACACGCTGATCCTGCTCGCCCTACTGGCCGCGGCGAACGCGGCGCTGAAGCGGTGGACGCCGCGCTTCGCCTTCTCGCCGGCCGAACTCGCCGCTCTCTACTCACTTCTCGCCGTCTGCACCAGCGCCCCCGGGCTCGACACCTCCTCGATCCTCCTCCCCGCCATCGTGGGACCCTTCCGCATGGCCTCACCGGAGAACCGATGGGACGAGATCTTCGTCCACCTCCTGCCCCAGCTCGGAACAATGCGCGACAAGGCCTCGCTCGAGGCCATGTGGGCCGGTGGAACCAACTTCCTCGGGGCTCCGCACCTCGGGCTGTGGCTGAAGCCGCTCGCGTTCTGGGGGCTCTTCATGTGCGCTCTCTGGACGGCGCCGCTCGGGGTGGCGGTCCTGTTTCGGAGGCGCTGGATGGAGGTCGAGCGCCTCACCTACCCCATCGTGCAGCTCCCGCTCGAGATGTGCCGCGCCGACGGCAGGCTCTGGCGGAGTCGCGCGATGTGGACGACCTTCTGCATCGCGGCGGGCATCAACATCCTGAATGGCTTCCACGCGCTCTACCCGGCCGTGCCGCAGATCCCCGTGCGCTGGGACGCCGCTCCCGCGTTCGACATCACCGCGCAACTCGGGGATCGGCCCTGGAACGCCGCGCAGATGGTCCGCCTCGGCTTCTACCCGTTCATCGTCGGACTCGCGCTCCTCTTGCCGCAGGATCTCGCCTTCTCGTGCTGGTTCTTCTTCATCCTCACGCGTGTGCAAATGGTGATGGTCGACTGGCTGGGCCTCACCGCCGTCCGGCCGGGTTTCCCGTACCTCCACGAGCAGAGCTACGGCGCCTACCTCGGGATCGCCGTCTTCTCGCTGTGGGTCGGACGACGAACCCTGCGCTCCATCTGGAACGGCGTTCGAGGCGACGGCTCGGACGCCGGGGAGCCGGTCCGCTACCGCGCCGCGGCCGGGCTCAGCCTGGTCTGCGTCACCTGGGTGCTCGGGTGCCTCATCGCGCACGGCATGGCGCCCTGGGTCGCCGTCGTCTTCGTCGGCATGTACTTCACGGCCACGTACCTCATCGGGCGCATCCGGGCCGAGGTCGGCATCCCGGTGCACGAGTTCGACTACATGAGCCCGCTGCTCATGATGGGGAACATCCTCGGTCCCCGCATCGTCGGCGCGCGATCCCTCGCGGTCATGGCGATGCACACCGGGTACTCGCGAGGGCTCCGGAACATCCCGTTTCCTCATGAGTGCGAGGCCTTCAAGATGAGCGAGCGGACCGGCTCCAGCGCCCGACGCCTCACCTACGCGATGGGCGTGATCGTCGCGGTCTCGTTCGTCTTCTCGCTGGTTGCGACGCTGCAGATCTTCTACGCGAACGGCGTCGGCGCGAAGATGCTCGGGTTCCCGAGGAACGGCTGCATCGAGCCCTACATGTACCTCACCGGATGGCTCGAGAACCCAAAGGGCTTCCATTCCGGGCGGGCGTGGGCGGTCGCCCTCGGCGGGCTGGTGAGCCTCGGCCTCCTCGCGATCCGCGTCCGCACGGTCGGCTGGCCCTTCCATCCGGTCGGCCTCGCGGTCGGCATTTCGTGGTACATGACCTTCATGTGGTGCCCGTTCCTCATCGCCTGGGCGATCAAGGCCCTCACCGCGCGCTATGGCGGCACGGCGGGGCTCCGGACGCTCACTTTCGCCGCGTTCGGGCTCATTCTGGGCGACGTGCTCACCGGCGGCCTCTGGCTGATCTACGGATTCGCGCGCAACGCGCCGACCTACGCGTTC
>CAZCER010000589.1:0-3549 GCA_964497385.1 uncultured Armatimonadia bacterium
CATCCGCGCCTTCGCGGAGCGCTTCGCGCGCGTCATTGTGGTCGAGGAACTCGAGCCGTTCCTCTTCGAACTCATCTCCGCGATGGGCATCCGCGTGGAGCGCCTGCCCGATCGGCTGAGGGTCGGCGAACTCACGCCGGCGAGGCTCGCGGAGGGGCTCCGGGAGCTGGGTGTGGGAGGAGTCACCGGCAGCGACGCCGGCGCCACGGGGATAGCGGCGGACGCCGGCGCCGTAGGGGTAGCGGTTGACGCTCTCCCGCAGCGCCCGCCTGTATTGTGTCCCGGTTGCTCGCACCGGCCGGTGTTTCTCGCGTTGCGCAAGCTGGGCGTCTTCACGGCGGGCGACATCGGCTGCTACGCCCTTGCGACCCTCCCGCCGCTCGGAACGCACCACACGTGCCTCGCGATGGGCGCGGGCGTCAGCCAAGCGCACGGGATTTCGAAGGCGATGGCGGGCGAGCAACCCGTGGTCGCCGTCATTGGCGACTCCACCTTCGCCCACATGGGCCTCCCAGCGCTCGCGAACGTGGCCTACAACCGCGGCCGCACGGTCACCATCATCCTCGACAACGGCACCACCGCCATGACCGGCGGCCAGGACCACCCGGGCACAGGACGGACGCTCTTGGGGGCCGAGAGCCCGCCACTCGACTACGCGCGCGTGGCGAAGGCGCTCGGGATCGACTATGTGGTCGAGGTCGCGACGGACAGTCTCGCGCGCGTCGAGGCCGAGATCCGAGCCGCGCTCGCGCACGACGGGCCGGCCGTCCTGGTGGCGCGGGGCCCGTGCCGCGTGCGCTACCGGACGACGAGCGCCCCCGTGACGGTCGACGTCGACGCCTGCCTCCGCTGCGGCGAGTGCTTCTCCCTCGGCTGCCCCGCCATCGGCCGCGATGCGCAGGACGCGGACGCGCCCTCCATCGACGCCGCCCTGTGCGTCGGCTGCGGGCTTTGCGTCGAGGTCTGCCCGAGCGGAGCGCTCAGGGAGGGGACGTCCGCCGATGGTGACTAACGTGCTCTTCGCGGGCGTCGGGGGACAAGGCGTCGTCACCGCGAGCGACCTGCTCGCCGCCGCCGCGTTTGAGACAGGCTGGTCGGTGAAGAAGGCCGAGACGCACGGCATGGCCCAACGCGGCGGGAGCGTCCTCAGCCAGGTGCGCTTCGCGGCCGACGAGGAAGTGCGCAGCCCGATCCTGCTCGACGGCGACGCCCACTACCTCATCGGCATGGAACTGCTTGAGGGCGTTCGCGCTCTGCCGATGCTCCGCCCTGACGGGCTCGTCGTGTGCGACCGCCGTGAGTTCCCCCCCATCACGGTGCTCACCGGCGGCCAGACGTACCCCGCCGACGTCGCCGAGCGCCTCGCCGCGCGCGGGGTCGTCCTCGACGCCACGCTCGAGGCCGAACGCCTCGGCGAAGCGCGCGCCGCGGGTTCCCTGCTGCTTGGCTTCCTGAGCGCGCGCCTCCGCCTGCCGGAGACCGCGTGGCGCGCCGCCTTCGAAACGACGCTCCGAGCCAAGGCGCTCGGCGTGAACTGGGCGGCGTTCCTCCTCGGACGCACGAAGGGCGCGGAGCCCGCGCAAGGCGAATAGCCCGCTCGGACGCGAACGACCATCAGAGTGAGGGAGCCGGATGATCTGGGACACGTACCACGAGTGCATGGATGTCGAGCGGCGGCGCGAACTGCAGGTGCATCGCCTACGCGAGACCGTCGCCCGCGTGACGGCGGCGGTGCCTCTCTATCGCGAGCGATTCCGTGAGAAGGGGCTTCGCGCCGAGGACATCGCCTCGGTGGACGACCTCGCGTCGCTTCCTTTCACCACGAAGGACGACCTGCGGGACACCTACCCCTACGGCCTTTTCGCGACACCGCTTCGCGAGGTCGTTCGCATCCACGCCTCATCGGGAACGAGTGGCAAGCCGACGGTGGTCGGGTACAGCTCCGAGGACATCGGGATCTGGTCGGACTGCATGGCGCGCTCGCTCTGCTGCGCGGGGGGCATGCCGCACGACGTCCTCCACATCGCGTACGGCTACGGGCTCTTCACCGGCGGGCTCGGGTTGCACTATGGTGGCGAGCGACTCGGGTGCACGGTCATCCCGATGTCGGGCGGCAACACCCGTCGCCAGCTCTCGATGATGCAGGACCTCGGCAGCACGATCCTCGCCTGCACCCCTTCGTACGCCCTCACGCTCGCGGACTCCGCCGAGGAGGCCGGCGTCGACCCGAGGTCCCTCCATCTCAAGAGCGGCGTGTTCGGCGCCGAGCCCTGGTCGGAGGGGATGCGCGAAGCGATCGAGCACCGGCTCGGCCTGCGGGCGTACGACATCTACGGCCTCAGCGAGATCATCGGCCCCGGCGTCGCGAACGAGTGCGAGGAACGCCGCGGGCTCCACGTGTTCGATGACCACTTCATCCCCGAGATTGTGAACCCCGAGACCGGGGAGCCCGTCGCGGACGGCGAGAAGGGCGAACTCGTCTTCACCTGCATCACCAAGCGCTGCCTTCCGCTCATCCGCTACCGCACCCGCGACGTGAGCGTTCTCCACCACGAGCCCTGCGCGTGCGGGCGGACCCACGCCCGCATCGAGCGCCTGATGGGCCGCACCGACGACATGCTCATCATCCGCGGCGTGAACGTGTTCCCCTCGCAGATCGAAGAGGTCATCACCCGCGCGGCCGGCGTGGAGCCGCACTACCAGGTCGTCGTCCGGCGTGAGGGACGGCTCGACACGCTGGAGGTCCAGGTCGAGGTCTCCCCCGCGATGTTCTCGGATACGGTCGGCGGCCTCGAGCGCATCGAGCAGGCCATCGCGGCCGAACTCGCGTCGGCTCTGAGCCTCAAAGCCGACATCCGGCTCGTCGAACCCCGCACCATCGAGCGCTCCGAAGGCAAGGCGAAGCGCGTGCGCGACCTGCGCGAGGAGGGGTAGACCATGGAACCGACCTACCGCACCAAGCAAGTCAGCCTCTTCCTGGAGAACAAGCCCGGGCGCCTCGGCGCGGTCTGCGACCTGCTCGCCGAGAAGGGCGTGAACCTCCGCGCCCTCTGCGTCGCCGACGCCGCCGACTTCGGGATCCTCCGTCTCATCGTGGAGGACCCCGACGAGGCCGCCTGCGTCCTTCACGAAGCCGGCCACGCCGTCAGCGAGACGGACGTGCTCGCGGTGCCCCTGGAGGACCGCCCCGGCGGCCTTGCCCGCGTGACCGGGGCGCTCGCCGACCGGAACGTGAACATCACCTACATGTACGCTTTCCTCTCGCGCGTGCAGGGGCGGGCCGTCGTCATCATCCGCGTTGAGGACGCCCACTTCGCGCGCGCGGTGGAGGCCCTCGGCGCCGCGGGCATCCCCGTCCTCGAGCCGGGTGCGCTCTAGCCCAATGGGCCTTGCGCGAGCGGATCAGTGCAGGCGGTGTTCGGAGGGGCCGCATGCCTGTGGTGAGCGCCGTCGAACCAGGGAGGGTCCCGCTCATCCCGAGTAGGCGCGGGCTCTGCGCCGTATCGAGGGACGGAGCGGGAGGGACCCCAACCGGCCCGCAGTGCCCGG
>CAZCER010000590.1:0-3549 GCA_964497385.1 uncultured Armatimonadia bacterium
AAGTCGCTGACCTATCAGCTCCCGGCCCTCTGCCGGTCAGGGCTCACTCTCGTGATAAGCCCGCTGGTGTCTCTCATGCGCGACCAGGTCGCGAAGATGGCCGACAGCGTGATCGGACCGTGGGTGGACGCGATCACCTATGAGACGCCTGTTGTCGCTCAGGAAGAGGCGCTGCAGCGCGCGAGGAGCGGGCAGCTCAAGCTGCTCTACGTTTCTCCTGAGAGACTTCAGTCCCCGAAGTTCCGCGATTGGTTTGCCGGCATTGACCTCGCTCAGGTGGTCGTTGACGAGGCGCACTGCATCAGCGCCTGGGGGCACAGCTTCCGCCCTCACTATCTGCGCGTGAAGCAACTTCTCGAGCCGTTCGGGGACACACCCGTCCAGGCCGTCACGGCCACGGCCACCCAGAGGGTGCGGGACGACATCATCTCCGCGCTGGAGTTGGGCCGGAGACGCGAACTCACAGTCGTCTCAGCCGACGTCGAACGCGCGAACCTATGCTACGGGCACATACGGTGCAAGAGCCGCGACGAGGCCATGTCGCTGGCATGCGCCATCGCGGACTCCAAGCGCGGATCCGCGGGGATCGTCTACTGCCGCTCGAAGGCGGATGCGGAGGCCGTGGCGGTCATGCTCCGCAAAGCCAATATCCGCGCCGCGCATTACCACGCGGGCCTGCCGTTCGGACGCCAGATGATCGAACGACGGTTCATGGAGGGCCAACTGGACTGCATAGCGGCGACGACCGCGTTCGGAATGGGCGTCGACAAGGCGGACATCCGGTATGTGGTGCACCTGGGTCCCCCGCTGTCGGTCGAGGGCTACGTTCAGGAGACCGGGCGCGCGGGGCGTGACGGCGACGACGCCCTCTGCATGCTTCTGTCGTGGCCCAAGTGCGAGCAGAGCTGCAAGCGCATCATCGGTTCGCCAGAATCGAAGCGGTCCAAGCCTCAGGAACTGCTGCGGGTCCTCCAGAGTACGCGGTCCGACGCAGTCATCGCCCTAGATGATGGGACCTTGCTCCTGGACCCTCTTGCGGCTCGACGGGCGACTGGCGCCAAGGGCGACGGGTCCGATGTCGGCGTCTCGCTTCACCATCTTGAGGAATCCGGCGTTCTCGAGTGGCTCGGGGATCTGGACACATGCTCCGCGGTAGTCATGAACCGCAGCCTGGAGGCGTCCGCGGACCGCATCCAGGAGGACCATCTCGAGGACTTCCTGCGTATCGCGCGCCGGTTCAGGTTCTCCGAGGATGAGACCGCGATCGTTGACGTGCGGCAGTGCCAGGAGGTCGCGCCGCAGAGAGTGGGGCAGATCCTCTCGGAAGCCTCGCGCAACGAGGTGCTTCTCTACAGACCGTTCCAGCGCATGCATCACCTCCGGCTTACAGGCCGCGGCTCCGCCGACGCGGCCGGCAGCCGCATGGCCGCGACGATACAGCACCAGCTTGAGGGCTTCGAACGCATGGCCGGCTACGCCTCACTGGGCAAGGGCGCGTGCCGGGTCGCCTTCCTGGAGTCTTACCTCTCCGGCCAGCCCGACTCCAGTGCTTGCGGGCGCTGCGACCTTTGTCTCCAGCGGCCCCTATGGCAGGCGCCGGAGCCTGAGCGCATGCGCGACTTCGAGCCCGAACCGGCCGATCCGGTCTGGGCGATCCTGGAGGCCGTCGCGGAGGCCGAGAACATGGTGGGAGTCGGCAAGTTCGTGTCGCACCTGCTCGGCTTCCCGCGGATGCTGGACCTGCCCTGCCACGGCATCTTGAGCAACGCCATACAGGCCAAGGAGCTTGGCGAACTGCTTGGCGCGATGGTGGAAGCCTCGTACCTGACAAGGACGGCGGATTACAAGGTAATCGGGCTGGCGCCTCTCGGGGTGGATGTCATTGAGGGGCTAGAGCCCCCCCCCACGCTGGAGGAACTCACCGCGGCGGACGACTAGACGCTGCCCAGCCCGGCGGCCTCGGCAAGCGACCGCACCCGGTCAGGGATGAGCTCATCGAGGTTCGCCTTGTGTGCGCTTGGGGGCTGGGCCTGCCCAAGCGGCAGCATCGCGCAGTGCGCGATGCTATTGCGGACGTTCGTCAGGTTCTGCCAGACGCCGACGAGGTCGCCCGTCCAGAGGAGGCTTCGCATCGCCGTCAGGTCCGTCGGTCTGGGCTGGCGGCGCGCTTCGTCGGCCTTGCCCTTGTCCTCCTGGTCCAAGTAGTTCAGCACGGCTTCCGCTCGCGACCGATCATCGCGCTCGAGTGGGTAACCCTTGGTCAGCGTCCAGCCCACGAGCGAGACCAGCCACTCGCGCAGCAGCGTCGCAGCCTGTGTGTAGTGCCCCCGGTCGCGGTACCAGATGATCAGGGCGGCCTCATGGCGGAGGCGGCCGGCCGCGTCAGAAAGATCCTCCCGAGAGAGCGGCTCGCAGGCGTCCCCGACCCACTGCGCGACCGCGCCCATCGCCGCTGGAACGGGCGGGATGCGCTCGCCCGTCGGCGCGTTGAGGACCTTCTCGGAGGCGTTCCGAAGGTCGCGTGCGGAAGCGTGGGTGGAGCGGGGATCCATCATCGTGAGGGCCAGCGCGAGAGCCTCCGCATGCCGCTGGAAGACCGAGACCGCGCCGGGCACCCGCGTCTCGCCCTTGAGCGCCGCCAGCATGCCCCCGGCGAGCCCTGTGCGCGCGAACTCCTCACACCCGGCCTGCCAGCGAAGAAGGTCGAAGAATGGACGTAGGTCCACCACCGGCGCGGGACCATCGTCCACGCGTTGGTCGAAGGCGCCATAAACGAGGGCCGTAATCCGCGCGCCTTTGACAAGGGCGGCCACGCTTGCGGCGGCTGCGCCCACGAGCGGTAGGGAGCGCAGCCCGTGGGTGAAGTCCACCACAAGCTCATCGCCAGTCTGGACAAGCTCCACCACGACTCGGAAGACCTGCCACAGGTCGTCCTCGACGGTGATGGGTGGGATGGGGTGCCGCGTCACGGGCGCTTCGGAGGCCCTAACGAGCGCCTCCCCGTACTTGCCCCAGGCCGCGTCGGTCGCCAGGCAGTCGATGCGCTCGGAGCTGTAGTGGCAGGCCGCCAGCGGGGCAAAGAGGCGGCCACGCCGCTCATTGCCGTCGCCAAAGCGGTACGTGGCCTCCTGGTAGTCGCCTGTTCCGAGAACGGTGATGAGTCGCCTCATGGTTGGGGCCTCCGTTGCGGGTGTGCGTGGGGCGTTCCCGGCCGCCGGCCCGGGCTCCTGCGCGGCCGTACGGAAACCCCGAAAACGCCCGATTCGGGGGGGTGGTTTCCGCAAACGCCGGAAAGCGTTGGGGCACAACGGCTGGAGCCGGATCCGAGGTCACCGGCAACCCGACCGGAGGTGCGAAAGAAGGTTGCCCGAAAGGAGGTTTCCGGAATCGGCCCCGCGAAGCGTTGGCAGACAACGGTCTCCCGGCAGGTAAGTCCGAACCGCCGCCCTGACGCACAAGGGATTGAGACTCCTCGTACGCGAGGCGATCAAGAGAGCCCAAGAGCGTCGTGTAGGGAAAGAGGGGAGATCTCGGTGGGCGCGGTATCAT
>CAZCER010000591.1:0-3548 GCA_964497385.1 uncultured Armatimonadia bacterium
TCCCTAGCGGCCTGTGTGTCAACTCGCGGTCCCTCCGCCGAGCGCGTCCGAATCGGTGTCCGGAACCCATGCGCGAAAGGGCCTGAAGGGGGGCGGCCCCGCGTGGGGCGCAAACTATAGCAGAGGGGTCCGGGGGCGTCTATTGACAATTGCGGAGCGCGCGGCGGGCGTTGGGGGGCGCGGCTTGGCGGGTGCTGGCTGCGTATGCGGAGGGCGCCCGCCGGAGGGATTCCGCCCCCGAATGGGTAGCCCCGCAGGGCGATTCTACAGATCGAGCGTCGGTTGTCCGCGCTCTCCGACTGTGCGGGCCCTTCCGAAGCGTCCCCCACCTCCCGCCTGAAGCGCAAGGGTCCCTTCTCGCGCTTGGCAAATGAGACCCGCCGCCTTGCGCCCGACGACGCCCGCAAGGCTGTCCTCGTCGGCTGCGTGCAGCACCGCCATCTCGACGCCGAAACGGTTCAGAAGCGCGTTGAGCTTCACGGAGCCGAGACCGGGAACGAACTGAAGCGGGACCTGATGGCGATAGGGCGGCCGGTGCGGTGGGTGACGAGGCGCCGGCAGATCGGCGATGCTGACGATGCGGTCGAGCACCCCCATCGTGACGGCGGCGCCCCCGCAGAGCGAGCAGGAGCGCGTGGGAGGCGGGTCCTGCGTGACCGTGAGACAGCTCTCGCAGTAAGTGCGGTGGTACTTTCCGAGACGCGGGTCCAGTCCGTAATTGGCGACCACCGACGCGCCGTCGCGCCGGGCGAGCGCCGCCTCGAGGCCGCTGTAGCTGGCTTCGGGCATCCGGAGGACGTTGTACTCGCGTCCGATCTTGGGGAGCGAGTGGGCGTCCGAGTTGGAGAGGAACGTGAAGTCGCTCAGCTCGCCGATGCGGTCCGCGAGGTCCGTGTCGGCCGAGAGCCCGAGTTCCACGCCGGCCACAAGCGCGAGAGACTCGTCCGAGAAGACCTGATGGAGCGAGTCGGCGCACGACCCGTAGAGGCTCTTGTGGGGGGTGAACGCATGGGCGGGAACAAAGAGCCCCCCATGCTCGCGCACGATGCGCAGAAGCCTCTCGGCGGGCATCCGACACTGCTGGGACGAGAGTTCCATGTTGGTCACGTACTTGGCCATCGCGCCGGAGAAGCTCTTCAGAGCCTCGACGTCGGGGAAGTAGCCCAGATGATGCGCGAGACCTCCGGTGGGCTCATGAGTCTCAAGTTCGGCGCCGGGGATGACGACGAGTTCGTCGCGATAGAGCAGTCCCCCGCCCGCGATCGGGGTCATCTCACCCGACTCGAGAAGGGCCTCGATGTCCGCGATCACGGGGGGAGACGCGCAGTCGATGATCCCGGCGACCTGGATCCCCTTGCGATCCACGCACTCCCGACAGATGTTGGCAAAGGTGAGGTCCCGCGAGGCTGTGATCTTCACTGGGCGTCCACTGCCCGATCGGCCTATATGTATGTGTAGGTCAGCGTAGTATTCCCTCAACAGAACTCCTCTAGCGGTCAGCGCGAAGCCGCAGTACATATAAAATATAGGAATAGTCGTGAATACGGCGCAAACCTATGCCGAGTGACTCACCGCAGGTTCCGGCGTCCGAACGAGGGATGCGGATGCGAACATCAGCACCGCGACCCCTGCCGCCGCGAGGAACACGGGCTCGTAGGCCCCACAGGCGTCCCAGAGCCTCCCGCCCAGGGAGGGCACCGACATGGCGATCAGGTGGTTGATCGTCACCCCCATGGACAGGCTCGCGGTCAGGTCCTCCTTGGTCTCGGCGATCTTGGCCATGTAGGTCTCCTGCGCCATCGTGACGGCGAAGCAGAGGCGATCCACCACAAAGCAAACCATGATCCACGCGAGCGCCCCGGAGTCGCTCAGACCGATGCGGCGGGCCGATGCATAGCCCAAGCACACCAGGAGGAGCATGCAAGAGTCGATCAGCAGCACCTTGCGCTCGCCCCATCGGTCGATCAGGCGTCCCACACAAGGGTTGAAGAAGATCCCGAGCGCGGACGTGACGATCGCGAGTTTCGCGAAAGTCGCCGGCGTCTGGTGGAACACGGTGACGAGCACCCAGGTGCCGAAGGTGGTGAACACCTGCCGGCGGGCGCCGAAGAGGACGTTCATCACATAGTAGAGCCAGTACCGGCGCTTGACCACGAAGACCGGGCGTCGCTCGTGCGAGCCGACGGAGCGCAGCGCGTTGAACAGCAACGCTCCACCGAGACAGGCGGCCGCAGCCAGGTAGAAGGCGGCGTCAAACCGCCACTCCGCCACCCGCGGAGGCTCGAAGGAGGTGGATGTCGGAGTCGGCTCGCGCCCAAGCGCGAAGATCAGCCACACCGCCGCGGCCCCAAGCATGTTGCAGCCCGTCCGCGCCGCGGCGACCTGCCCGAGACGCCTGCCGCGCGCGCTCTCGCCGCCCAGACTCATGGCGAGCGAACTGCGAAGCGGCATGATGATGTGGCTTCCCGCTCCCCAGAGCAGTGTGAAGCCCAGCATCATCCACCAATTGTCGCTCTTGACGGCGAAGCCCGCGACGCCGATCCCCGTGACGAGGGCCGCGAGAGCGGCCGCGCGGGTCTCGGGCAGGGCGACGAGAAGACCCATCAGCGCGGCGTTCATCAGGCCCGGAAACTCGCGGATGAACTCCAGATTCCCGCGGCCCGTGGGCGAGATCCGGAACTGCTCCCACAGGTAGTTGTTGTACGTGTTGTCGAACACCCCGGCGCAGACGGCCATGAACCCCGCAGCCGCGATGAAGCGGGGGAACTCCGGATGCACCGCGCGGGCGCGCCGGTAGAGAGCCGCGAAGCCGTTGCCGGCCCGCGTCGGAGCAGGGCCTTTGGGTTCGGATGCGGACAAGGGACCTTCCGTTCCGCGCATGGACGTCGGCGGGCCGAACCGCTCCGCCTTGGCCCTGAGGGCGAGGATAGCACAACCGCCCGAGCCTGACGAACCAGCGGGACCTACCCATGACGCGGCTTGGCGCTCTCCTTCGCTAACGGAGGCCGCCGCGTCGCGACCGCGAACTCGGCCCCCGAAGGGACGTGCGCGCGATGGCCAAGCTGAAGCTGCCGGAGATCCCCGACTTCCCGATCCTGGACGCAGACCCGCTCGGAGAGGCGCCCGGCCGGAAGCGCCCCTTCCCGGCGCCGGTGTACGCCGCGATCGTGGCGCTGAACCTGCTGCTGCTCATTGCCTCGTGGACCTACGGCCCCGTGCGCGACGGGCTCGGTCTCCACGCGAGCGCGGTTTGGCACGGCCAGGCCTGGCGGATTCTGACCCACGCCTGGGTTCACGCCGGCTGGGGCCACTTCATCGGCAACATGCTGCTCCTGCTGCCGTTCGGCATCTACCTCGAATGGCGCTTCGGGAGTCTCCGCTTCGCCGCGGCGTACCTGCTGTCATGCCTCGCCGTGGGGATCGTGCTCACGATCCTCGGGCAGAACGCGATCGGCGCGAGCGGCGCGGTGTGCGCCATGGTGCTCCTCGCCGTGCTCTCCATGCTTTCGCGCGAGGGACATTCTCCTTGGACGTTCCCGCTGCACCTC
>CAZCER010000592.1:0-3544 GCA_964497385.1 uncultured Armatimonadia bacterium
ACCACCGAGAACTCTGTCTCCCAGTCCTCGGCGTAGGAGACGACCAGGTCCTTCTCGCCGTTCTCCATGTCGAACCCCACTCCGACCTCGTCCTCCTCGACATAGACCACCTTGCCGACGTCGCCGGGGGCGTGTGACCAGTCGCCATACACCGGGAACTCACCAACCTCGACCTTCTGACCTACTTCGACATCGATCATAGTCTCGCTCCTTTCGCGCCCGTCACACGCCAGGCAGGCCCTCGCGTCGGAGGAGTCCTCTGACGAAGTCAAGGAACGACTCCCCCGACTCGCGCCACTCAGAGGGCGAAAAGCGGACGTGGCGAAGTTCGCCGTACTGCGTCCAGGACTCGCCGAACTCGAAGACCGTCTCCTCTGTGAACTCGGGGGCTATGGCTTCCACCAACCGAAGGGCTTCGGCGTCCTTGGCAAACACCACGTCCTCGTCGAGGTAGCCGCCGACGTACACCCACCCGGCGCGTGTGAGGGCGTCCCGTGCGTACTGGCAGTCCTCGGGCCACCCTGCAACCTTGGCCGTGTCGCACAGGAAGACCGCCGTGTTCTCGTGTTGTCCGTAGCAGCACGGCGCGAACTGTCCTGCGGGGCCGTACCAGCCTTCAGCGCTCGCCTTCACGTCGCTACCTCCTCAGCCCATTCGGCTACGGCCGGAAGCCAGGGCGTTGGCGTCTCGCTCGCGCACGCGCGGCAGATCGGTCCGACGCACCACTCCTCGCCCAAGCCGCAGAGGAGTTCATCGAGCCATGCCGCGTCGCCAGTTCCCTCACAGGCCGGGCATGCTCCGACGCCGGTCCCCTTGCATGACTGGCACCATTGCCCGCCGTCTTCGCGGCCGACACCGAAGCAGATCAAGCAGACAGTCTCGCCGCTTCCGTTGCACGTCGGGCACACGAACGCGTCGAGTGTCCGTTCCTCTCCGCACACGCGACACCGGATCGGGTCGCCCGGCTCGCGCTCGGGGCCTGGGCCAAAGTGCCCCGTGACGCTGAAGGGTTGCCGGATCATGCCTCCGCCTCCCGTCGCTTACTGTCCTGCGCATCACGGAGACGCGGATCGGGCCCGAACCGCCCGACGGCTTGGAGCAGGTTGTGCCAACAGGGGTTGTTTGACGGACACCCGACTCCTCGGTCGTCGATGTAGACATCGGCTGGGATCTTCGGCGAGCCGGCCTCTTCTGAGAACCCGGGCCATTCGGGGTTGACGTTGACGCCGTCGACTTCGAACCGATGTTCCTCGAGCCAGCGCTTCACCGTCTCCGTCTCTCGGCACGTCCACACGGTGACACACCAACCGGCGGCGCGGAGGTCTCGCACGAACCGCCGAGCGCCAGGGACTGCCTGCCCGATGGCGTTCCGCCCCCTGAAGCCATGATAGACGGCGAGGACGCCGTCGAGGTCGATGGCGACTACTGGCCGCCGCTTGCGCTTCCGTTCTGCCATGCGTCCGTTCTCCTCTCGGGTCTTACTTGCGGAGCACGTCTCGAAGCGACTTGCGTTTCTGCGCGCCTGCGTGCTCTGGCTTCCTGCTCGTTCTGCGGGCCTCGGTCACAAGCGCGCGGAGTCCGTCAAGCTCGCGCACGGCGGAGTCGAGAACCGCGAGTGCCGCATGATGGGCGTTCGGTTGACTGCACTCGGGGAAGTTCAGGACGAATGCGACGTATGACAGCCCCTTGCTGTTGTCGCCGCTTCGGCCGTCGTGTGACCACCGCCGCTTCGGTTGCCGGCCTCGGATGGTCGGCTAGGGCCGAAGTCCGTCCACACGGGGGGCGTGTGAGGCGCAGGGGAGGACAGGCGTCGGCTCCATGAACGAAGGGGTGAAGCACACTAGCGCCACCTCCTCGGGTCGCGGATCGGTGCGAACAGCAAGATCACCAGGAGCGCGATCGCGAGCGTCACGGGCACACCCCCCGCGCCCCGAGCCCCTGCGCGACTTGCGCGAGAAGCCCCTCGACATCGCCCTTGGGGGCTTCGGCGACGATGTGGTACTCGCTGTCATCACCGAAGCTCAGCTCGGTCGCGTGTGAGCCGGGCACCTGGTCCCCGCATCGAAGCCGCACGAGGTGCCCACCGTGCCGCCTGGCGAACTCACGCTCCGCAGGGAGTCGCATGTCATCGATCACCACGCGCCGGACGTCGTAGAGCGCCACGTCGCGCCGCAGGGCTTCACACCACACCTCCGGGCCACAGACCTCGCAGTACATGCCTCCGACGAGTTTCAGGATGTCGCGCGGAGTCTGGCACTCGGAGAGCCCAACCTGCAGGAACTCGAGGACTGCGGCGAGTTTGTCGCCCTCCGAAGGCAGGGGAACCACGACGGACATGTTCTGAACAAGCGCGTGTAGTTGGTGGATGGTCGTCGTGCGGAACGCCTGCCGTGTGGTCTTCGGGAACTCGCAGTCCTTGTGCGTGCTCACGTGCTCCCACCCGAGTCCGAAGCCGAGCGTCACCACCGTTCGGAGCCGGCTTGCGAACGCGACGACGCGCGCCCCGAGCACCTGCGCGAGCCTCCTGGCGACGGTCGACTTGCCAGTGCCGCTTTCACCGCCTATGGCAACCACCAATTCCGGGGTCCACGTTGGCGCGAGAGCGCCTTCTGAGCCCTGGATGGTGTTCCGATACTCTGCTTCACGAAACGCGACCTCTGAGGGCCTCAGAACGCTGTCCATGCCTCTCCCTCTCTCTGTTGGTTTGAGTCCCCCCCCGTAATGCGTGCGGTCTCCCGCGCTTCGAGCGCGTCGACGGTGCGTTCGATCTTGCTCTTCGCTCGACAAAGAGCGTTGTCCACCGACTTCACCCCGGTTGGTTGCCCCCTCTCTGTGAGTTGTTCAGCCACCGCTTCGTAGGATAGTCCGCACGCCACCCCCGCGAACGCCGCGCGCTCCAGCGGCGACAGCTTTGAGGTCTCGAAGATGCACTGCGCTTCGAGCGCTCGCTCACACGCCAGCACGGTCGCCAGCGGCGACTCGCCCCCGCATGAAACTTCCCGTTCCCAGGTGTGCTCCTCGAGTCGGTCCCTCGGTGACATCTCAGCAAGTAACGCGTAGTCGCGCCGGTACCGTCGGGCTCGCACGCACAGCACCAGATGGCGCGCTATCACCATCCCGACGAACGCGCGCACAGTGAGCCCCCGCCCTCGCCGCCAATCTCGCACGCCCTGTGCCAGGCCGTACAGCGCCTCGGCCAGCACGTCGTCATAATCGCCACACCGGAAGAAGAAGCGTCTTGAAGCCGCCACGGCTAGGAACCGCAGTCTTCCGACCAGCTCCTCCGCCGCGCGTGAGTCTCCCTGTTGCGCTCGCCTGCAAAGCTGCGCCTCTTGTTGGTCCCTGGCGGTTGTGGTCACGGGCGGCGCGCCACCTTGTGCCGGGTCGCGCCGTAGTAAGCCAGGAACGCCGCGTCAGCGACATCCTTGGTGAGCCCCGACCCGCCCCGTTTGCCGTGCCACACCGAGAGGTCGAGTCCCGCGACGTACCGAGACGCCGCGACGACGCGATCGTCCTTCGCAACGCCCACCTCCGAGGTGAGCCG
>CAZCER010000593.1:0-3540 GCA_964497385.1 uncultured Armatimonadia bacterium
AAGAGCGCTTCGACACCACCTTCACCGCCGTTTGCATCACTCGCGAGGCGCCCGAGACCCTGAGCGCGGCCGTCAACAAGCTCTCGGAGATCGACACCGTGGTTGTCGAGGTGATCTCCGCCGACAGCGCGACCCGCACGGCCGCGAAGCAGCATGAGGCTCCGCCGCCGCCCGACGCCGACGCGGACGCGGACGCGGACGCGACCGCCCTCGCGCCGACCGGCGCGGGCGCCCGCGCCCAGGACCAGGCGAAAGGCCCCAGCGGGACCAAGCAGGTCCAGAGCGTGCGCGTGAACGTCGAGCAGCTCGACAACCTCATGAATATGGTGGCCGAACTCGTCATCGATCGAACCATGCTCGAGCAGATCCGCTCGAACCTCGCGGCCCAGCTCGGCGGCCAGGACGAGCACGTCTCCAGCCTCGAGGAGGCCGTCAGCGGCATCCGCCGGCGCACCACCGAACTGCAGGACGAGATCATGAAAGCCCGCCTTTTGCCCATCGGCAACGTCTTCAGCCGTTTCCCGCGCATGCTGCGCGACCTCTCCCAGAAGGCGGGCAAGCAGATCGACTTCCGCGTGTCGGGCGGCGAGACCGAACTCGATCGATCGGTCCTCGAGTACATCGCGGACCCGCTGATCCACATCCTCCGCAACTCGGTGGACCACGGCATCGAGTCGCCGGCCGACCGCGCCGCCGCCGGCAAGCCGGCCGTCGGCGTCATCGACCTCTCCGCGCGGCACCAGGAGAACCACATCGTCATCGACGTCACCGACGACGGGCGCGGCATCGACCCCGCCAGAGTCAAGGCCGCCGCCCTCCGCAAAGGCGTCATCACCGAAGAGACCGCGAGCCGCATGTCCGAGCGCGATGCGCTTGAACTGATTTTCGCCTCGGGCACGAGCACGGCTGAGAAGATCACCGACGTGTCGGGCCGCGGAGTCGGCATGGACATCGTGAAGACCAACATCGAGCGCCTGAACGGCAGCGTCGAGATCCGCTCCACGGTCGGCGTCGGCACCACCATGCGGGTCCGCCTGCCGCTCACGCTCGCGATCATCCAGGCCCTCATGATCGTCTCGCGCGACCGCGTCTTCGCCGTGCCGTTGACCGCCGTCGAGGAGACCGAGCGCCGACCGCGCTCGGAGGTCTCCACCGTGCAGGGACGCGCCACGATCGTCGTGCGCGATCGCGTCATCCCGCTGCTCGACCTCTCCGGCTCCCTGAAGTACAACAGCGACCGCGGACGCCCCCAAGAGACCGGCGACGACCAGATCTACATCGTCATCGTCTCCGTCGGCGAGCGCTCGGCCGGCCTTGTGGTCGACCGCCTGATCGGGGAGCAGGAAGTCGTCATCAAGAGCCTCGGGAAGTTCATCGGCGAGGTCCGCGGCATCTCCGGCGCCACGATCCTCGGCGACGGCACCGTCGCGCTGATCGCCGACGTCGGCGCGATTCTGGAACTCGCCATCGAGAGCGTGCAGGGCGCGGCCGTCTAGCGCGCGCGCCCGCCGCCCGATCCCCGCGATCGCGCGCGGACCTTTGCGGCGCCTTGCGCGTCCTATCCGTGAGCCGCGTCGCTCACGGAGCGCGCGAGGCCCCGCCTCGCCACTCGCGGCAGGAACTGGCCGACCCGCCCGAATATGTGGTCTACAGCGGCGCTCGCGCGCCCCGGCGGCGCGCGTCGGCCCGGAGAGGTGTTCTGACCGTGAGGTTCATGGAAGTGCTCGTTCTGGGCGGCTTCGCCATGGCGCCGCTCGCGCTGTGCTCGATCGTGATGGTCGCCGTCATCATCTGGCGCTGCATCCAGAACCGCCAGGCGAAGTGCGATCCCCACGGCTTTGTCGCCCACATCGAGGTCGAGGCCGGTCGGCACGGACGGCCTGTGGCCCTTGCGACATGCCGCAGTCAGCGCACCCCGATCGCGCGCATCTGCGCCACGGGACTCGCGCGCGAGGATCGGCGCGGCGAGGCGCTCCTCGCCACGATCCGCGACGCGGTGGTCCGCGAGACGCGCCCGCTTGAGTGGGGGCTCACGACCCTCGGCACCATCGCGACGATCTCCCCATACATCGGACTGCTCGGCACCGTCCTCGGCGTGCTCCGCGCCTTCTGGCACATCGGCGCCGAAGGCAAGACCGGCTCGGCGGTCGTCGCCTCCGGCGTCGCCGAGGCTCTGATCACCACGGCCGCCGGTCTGATCGTCGCGATCGTCGCCGTCGTCTTCTACAACGCTCTCACGGCCTGGAACGACCGCTTCGTCGAGGAACTCAGCGGAGCGGCCGAGGAGATGGCGCGGGTCGCGGAGTCGGTTCCGCCGTCGCCCGTCCAGAGCGTGCAGCACGTCGGCCCGGCGGTGATGCCCTGATGGGCGCCTCCGCGGGCGAGACCGGCAAGGCGCGGGAGCGGCGCGCCATCGCCGGGATCAACATCACGCCCCTCACCGATGTGGCTCTCGTGCTTCTCGTCGTGTTCATGGTCACGGCCACCTTCCTCGGCGAGGAGGAGGGCGTCGACATCCGCCTTCCAGGGGCCTCCTCGGCCACCGCGCGGCAGGACGTCGGCGCGATCATGGTTCAGGTCGAGGCCGACGGCTCCGTGACGATGGACGGGCAGCGCGTGGAAGAGCGTCTCCTCATCCCGGCGTTCCGCGAGCGCTCGGAGGTCGGCGGCGTCAAGCAGGTCGTCATCCGAGGCGATCGCGACGCCAGCTACGAAGCCGTTTTCGCGGTGATGGACGCGGCCCGCCTTGCGGGACTCGCGGACATCGCGCTCGCGACGCAACCCCAGGCCGCTTCCGCGCCCGAGGACGGGTCGGAGAGCTGATGCTGGCGCTGCGCACACTCGTCAGGAGAAGGCTTCGGTCGGTCCTGACCATCCTGGGCGTGGCGATCGCCGTCTTCAGCCTCATCGTGATGGGCGCGGTCAGCGAGCGCCTCCGCGCCCAGGTCGTGAACTCCGAAAAGTACTACAAGACCTTCGCCTGGGTGACGGACACGCGCGGCTTCTGGGCGGGCTCCCGCATGGGCGCGGACCTGCGCGAGGAGATCCAGACTCTCCCGGGAGTCGAATACGCGGCGTCGCGCGTGCTGGTGACGCCCTCCGCCAGCGAGTTCCTGTCCATGAACCCCTGGGACGTTTCCATGGTCGTTGGCCTGGATCTCGAGCCGGAGCGCTGCGTCCTGCGGGAGATGGAACTCCTCGAGGGCCGCTACTTGGAGCCGGGGGAGCGCGGCTCCGTGTTGCTCGGATTCGCCGCCGCGCGCAAGTACTCCAAACGCGCGGGTGATCCGATGGAGGTCCGCGGCCGGACGATGACGGTCGTTGGCGTTCTCGAGATGATCGGCACCGATCCCGATCAGGCCATCTTCACCTCGGTCGACGACGCCCGCGAGATGGCCGACTTCGGCGCCGGCGAGATCACCTTGTTCGCGGTGAAGCTCCGCCCCGACGCCGATGAGACGGCCCTGAAGAGCGCGATCGAAGCGCTCCGACCGGACCGGCTCGCGGTCTACACTCCGACCGAGATGACCAAGTCCATCG
>CAZCER010000594.1:0-3534 GCA_964497385.1 uncultured Armatimonadia bacterium
GTTGATCGCGGCGATGGCGCCTTGGTGCCGCGAGAGCCAGCGGGAAGGCGCCGCCACGCCAGCGACCACGCAGTCGGGATGCTGGTGCCAGTGGAAGGAGGCTCCGAAACCTCCGCCTACGACCCCGATCCGAACCTTGCCATTAGCCATGCGTCTTGCCTCCCCTGTCGAACGACGGCACGCGCAGGCGCTCGCCGCCGCGGCGCGCGGACTCGGTCGCGACGATGCCCGGCGCGGTCATGGCGACCGCCTCGTAGACGTTCACGGCGGGCTCGCGGTCCTCGAGGATCGCCGAGATGAACTCATAGGTGAGGAACGGGTGCGAGCCTCCATGCCCCGAGTCGTACCGCATCGCCTCGGGCAGGAGCTTCCAGTAGTCGGTATCGATCTCGATCGTGCGCCCATCCGAGGTGCGAAGGACCTCCGGCCCCCCGGCCCAGTTCGACATGAACAGCGAGAGCCGCGTGCCCAGCCACTGGGCGCGCTCCCCGTGGTTCCAGACGTTCCACATCACGTTGCAGCGGAAGACGTTCTCGCCGCTGGTGCGGAAGACGGCGCTCATGTTGTCGAATCGGTTGTCGTAGGCGTTGTCGAGGAACGCCGGGTCCTTGCCCTTCGTGGCGAGGCACGACACCTCGGTGAGGCGCTCGCGCGTCACGCCCACGAGGAAGCCCGTCGAGTGGGTCGGGTAGAGCATCGGGGTGAGCCCCCAGCGCCACGAGCGCCCGTCGCCGCCGGGCACGCGGAGGAGGTTGTTCGCCTCGGTGCCGATGGTGGGGTGGTAGTACTCGCCCTCCGAGTACTTGAGTTCCCCGAACTCGCCGCGTTCGTAGAGCGTGCGGGCGGTGATGGTGGGCCAGCGGTAGTAGCTGGTCTCGCTCATCATGTAGCGGACGCCGTTGCGCTCCTTCGCCTCGATGAGTTCCTCGCACTCCTCGAGGGTGAGCGCGCACGGGACGGCGCAGATGACGTGCTTGCCGCGGTTCATGGCGGCGACGCAGTGCCTGACGTGGTCCGGCGCGCCGGTGTAGACGGCGACGGCGTCGAGAGCGTCATCGAGGATGAGTTCCTCGAGACAGGCGTGCGTTTTCGCGCATCCGTACCTCTGCTGGAGGTTCGTGAGGCGGTCCGGAACGAGATCGGAGACGGCCTCGACGATGCAGTTCGGGTCCTCGTGCCAGTGGAAGCCCGCGCCGAAGTTGCCGCCGACGACGCCAATGCGGACCTTGCGGTCGGTCGAGCGCGGCTTGACGCTCTGCGCCAGAGCCTGCGTGGAGAGGGCCGCGACGCCCGCCCCCACCGCGGCGATGAAGCCGCGCCGCGTGGTCTGTGAAGCCTCGTGTCTCAAGGTCGGCCTCCGTTCCCCGAGGGCGGTTCGCTACTGGCCCAGGAGTTCACGCACGTTCTTCACGATGAAGAGCCGGTGGTTCCGCGCGAAGACGAGCTTCTCGCCGTCCGGCGACCAGTCCGGGTCATATCCCATCGCGCCCGGGGCCAAGACCCGTGCCGTGTCCTCCCCGAACCGTGTGACGCAGATGCTCGAGGGCAGGGGCGAGTAGGCGCTCTGAGCCACATCGCTCCCACTGTAGACGAGCCACTCCCCGTCAGGCGACCAGGCGGGCGTGCGCGCGTAGGCCCCGAGCACGCGCTCGGGCTCGATGCCCTCGGGCGTCGTCTCGAAGAGCTGCTTCACCCCATCGCACTCGCTCGCGTAGACGAGGAGCTTGCCGTCGGGGCTCCAGGCCGGGTCGGTGTCCTGTGCGGGGTGACCTGTTAGCTGAGTGAGGGAGGCGTCCTCGAGACTCAGGAGCCAGATGTCGTCATTGCCCTCACGGTCGCTCACGAAGGCGATCGTCCGGCCGTCGGGCGACCAAGCGGGCTTCGTGTCGTGGTAGGTCCCATCGGTGAGTTCGTCGATCGAGCCGCCGCGGTTCCGGATGCAGAGCTGCGATCCGGTCTCGGTCGGCCGAACGAAGATCACGCGAACGCCGTCCGGCGCCCAGTCGGGGTGGAGTTCCGGTTCGTCGTTGCGGGTCAGGCGGCTGAGAGAGTGCCGTTCGCCCCGCACAACGTAGAGATCCGAGCCGGTGTCCGTCTTCCCGACGAAGAGCACCGAGTTCCCATCCGGCGACCACGTGGGCGAGTGGCACTCGAGGTCGATCCAGTCCATCTCCTGGGCGCACGCGCCGGAGCCTGCCAGGGCCGCCAGGGCCAGGGCGATGATCGCGATGTGACGCACGGTGACTCACTCTCCTGTCGCTCGCACAAGCGCGGGCCAGGGCCCGCGCGGCCGCACTTCCGCGTCGGGCGAGCGGAGCCCTTGCTCGGCTTGTCTTGCGCCTTACTCCTCGCCTTGGGCGATCTTCACGATCTGGACGAGGTCGACCCACGCGGTTCCCGCCGAGCGGAGGCCGAATCCCGAATGGATGCGTCCGCCTTCCTCGGTCACGCCCTCGAACGCGTACTCCGTCCACTCCGTCGTGAGGTCGACGACCTGCTCACCGACGCCGTCGACCCAGAAGCGCAGCTTCACGCCGTCAGTCGTCGCCTTGGCCCACAGGCTCGCGCGCAGCGTGTCGCCGGCGGCGGCCCGAACCGGATAGCGCCGCAGGGCCGGAGTCTGCTCGTCGGTCGGGGCGATCAGACGGAGTGAGTGACGCCCGTGGCGCGCGACGCGCGAGTCCACGATGGAGGTCGTGCCCGGGTCGTGATCCGCGTAGAACTCGGAAGGCACGCCCGCGGCCGGAAGGTGCTCGAAGCTGGGATTCACCGTGAGGTCGGCGGGGTCGATGGCGAGATCCTCCTCGGGCAGCGGCCCAGCCGGGATTGCGTAGGCCCTTGTGCCGAAAGCGTCGAGCATCTCCTCGATCGCACCGTTCGCGACCGTGACCGTGCGGTTCTCAAAGAGCACCTCCGCCTGACCGGAATAGGCGACTCCGGGGAGTTCGATCCGGACGCTTGTCGGGGCGTTCTCGGCGTTCGCGGCGAGGATGGTGATGATCCCGCGGTCCTGCCAGGCGGACACATGGACACTCGGGACCGAACTCGTGACCTTCGGGCGCGGCTCCGGGCTCGTGAGGGCGGGAGTGATCTCGGCGGCTTCGAACGCGACCGCCGAACACTCGGACCACGCCTGCGGCGACTTCGGGAAGCGCACCTCGGGCCTCCGGACGAAGTACTGCAGTCCGGTGGCGCCGTGGATCAGCGCGAGGTAGCTCATCACACGCTCCTCGGCCGGGGTGGGCTCGCGGCTCCACCACTCGCCCCCGCCGAACGCCTGCGGCACGATCCAGAGCGGCTCGGTTCCATCGCACCGGGCGCCCGGTGCATGGTGGTCGAGAACGGTGTCGACACTGACTACTTCAAGCCACTGGGAGGCCTTCAGCGCCGCCCAAACCGCATTGCTTTCGCCGGCGGGATGGACTGGTACCCGAATCATCAGGCGGTTGAGTGGCTGTGCAATGAGATCTGGCCGGCGCTCACAATGGAGGGCCCCGGCTGGGATCTTGTGGTCGTCGGACGATCGCCCTCGGA
>CAZCER010000595.1:0-3534 GCA_964497385.1 uncultured Armatimonadia bacterium
TGTGGTTCCACCACGAACTCCGCGGCCAGGGCTACCACGCGGCGCGCGCGGGAGTGGCCGTGAGCGACACACCGACCGGGCCCTACACGTTCCTCGCGAGCTTCCGCCCCAATGGCAACATGTCGCGCGACATGACGCTCTACCAGGACAACGACGGCTCGGCCTACCACGTTTACGCGTCGCGCGACAACTACGACTTGCGCGTCTGCCGCCTCTCGGAGGACTTCCTCTCTCCGACGGAGGACGACCACTGCATCCTCCCCGGACAGCACCGCGAGGCCCCCGCGCTCTTCAAGCACGAGGGCCGGCACTACCTCATCACGAGCGGCTGCACGGGGTGGGCGCCGAACCTGGCGCGGCTCCACACGGCCGACTCGGCGTTCGGACCGTGGTCGGACCTCGGGAGCCCGATGCATGGGGCGCGCGCCGACTCGACATTCGGCGCCCAGTCCACCTTCGTGCTCCCGGTGCAGGGCCTCCCCGGGGCCCTCGTTTTCATGGCCGACCTGTGGGTCCCGACGGATCTGCGGAACAGCCTCCACGTGTGGCTGCCCATCGACATGGACGGTGGCCGGGCCACGATCGAGTGGTTGGATGAGTGGGACCTCGGGTGGTTCGAGGCGCGCTGAGGCCGTCGTTCAGGCGAACTCGGAGGAGCCAACGGCCTCCTCCGAGCGTCCAAGAGCAGTGTGACGGCGCATCGGGCCAGCGATGGCCGGTGCGCACCGGAAAGGGGAATACGCTTGATGCGACTACGCGCAACCGTGGCGGTGTCCGTGATGCTCGGAGGCATGGCCTGGGCCCAGCCCCTGATCGACTACGTCAATGCGCCGGACGACTCGTATGCGTGGGAACTCTCGGAGGAGCCTTCGCACGTCGGGGGAGGCGCGCTCGCGAAGCTTGACCTCACCTCACAGACCTGGCAGGGGATCCCCTGGAAGCATGCGGTCTGGCTCATGGTCCCTGATGACGCCGATCTCAGCACCTGCCTTCTGGTCGTGACCGGCGGCGATCCCTCGAACGAGTTCGTCATGCTCGGCTCCGCGATCGCCACGCAGGCCAAAGCGCCGGTGGCGGTCCTCTGGAACATCCCGAACCAGCCGCTCTATGGCGGCAAGGTCGAGGACGCTCTCATCGCCCACACGTTCGTCCAGTTCCTGGAGACGGGCGACGCCACCTGGCCGCTCCTCTTCCCGATGGCGAAAGCCGCCGTCCGCGCGATGGACGCCATTCAGGAGTACGCGGCGGACGACCTCGGCCGCGAGATCGACGGCTTTGTCGTGGCAGGCGCCTCGAAGCGCGGCTGGACCACGTGGATGACCGCCTGCGCGGACGACCGCGTGGTCGGCATCGCGCCGATGGTCTACGACAACCTGAACCTCCCCGCCCAGATGGCCCACCAGCGCAAGGTCTACGAGGGCTACAGCGAGCAGATCGCGGAGTACACTGAGTTCAACCTCCAGGACATGCTCCAGACCCCGGCGGGAGCCGCTCTCGGCGAGGCGGTCGACCCCTACAGCCTCCGCGACCGACTCACGATGCCGAAACTGGTCATCAACGGCTCGAATGACCCGTACTGGACCCTTCAGTCGCCGGACTTCTACTTCCGTGACCTGCCGGGCGAGAACTCGATCCACTACTCCCCGAACGCCGGGCACGACCTGGGCGGCATCCAGCCGGCTCTCACGCGCATCGTGCCCACGGCCGTCGCGTTTCTCCGCTACTGCGGCGGGGCTGGCGATTGGCCCACGCTTGAGTGGGACGCGATGGGGATCGTCGAACTTGAGACCCTCGTCTTGCGCATGACGTCGGACATCGAGCCGACCAGCGTCTCGGTGTGGACGACGTCCTCCGAGGACATGGACTTTCGGGATGAGACGTGGGTGAAGCAGCCCGTAGAGAAAGGCGACGGGGGCTGGACGACAACCCTCGAGAACCCCGAGGGCCAGCGTGCCGCGATGTTCGGCGAGGTCGAGTACACCATCGACGGCCGTACGGTCATCCTGTCAACCACGCCCGTTGTTTGGTCGCTGGAGCCTGCGGAGGAGTAGGGAGCAAGGCCCGCTGTGTGCAGCCCCCCGGCCGCTGGACGACCCCAGCGGCCGGGGGGCGGAACCGCCTGTACTCGACCGGCTCCGGCCTACCGCGCCGGCAGCGCTTCCGTCGGCTCGATCTCGCCGCGGATGAGCTTCGCGCCCATGCCCGCGAGCCAGAGGTAGTGATCGCTCGGGAGCCCCTCGTAGGTGAGAAACGGGCTCTCGCCCACGGGCGGGTCGTTCGTGCACTTGAAGATCGCGGTGCCCTCGTCCACCTCGTCGAACATCGCCTGGTAGACCATCGTGCAGCCGATCTCCGCTGCGGCCCGGTACTGCGCCCAGAGGAACTCGCCGCCGAGGCGAGGGATCTGGTCCAGCGGGAAGTCAGGCTGCATGTTGTGCCAACTGAACCCCGGGAAGACCACGGGAAGGAAGTCGAGCCCGCGCTCCGCGCACCACCCGAGGTCCCCAGCCCAGACCTCGTGAGCCATCTTCTCGGCATCCGCCGGCGTGCCATACCGACCGACGCTCCACGGGCTGACGATGTCCGCGAGCGCGAGGACCTCGTGCAGGAACGGGTCCGAAACGGCGTCCCGCTCGAGCGTGCGCCACCATCTCGGGACGCCGAGCATCACCGTCCCGCCTCCGCACTCGGGATCGTCCTTCAGGAACCGCACCAGACGCGCGCAGTCCTCGAGCGTGTAGGCCCGCCCATCATTGAAGCCGACGCCCCACACCGCCACCACGGGGCGGCCCCGATGCACGAGGTGGGCGTCCTCATCCGCCGCGCCGTCCAGGACTCCGCCCTGAACCAGGGCTCGGTAGTCCTCAATCACGCGGTCGATGGAGTTTGCCCCGAGGCCCGAGAGGTCGTACATCACCGCGTAGGCGCGCCCGTGGCGGTTCGCGCTCGCGCGGCAGTTCTCGAGCACGGTGTTGCAGTGGTTGAGCCCCGCGGGATGCTGCGTCTCCCCCGCGAACCGCTGCACGAACGCGCCGCCGATCCCGTGCTCGGACATCCATCGGAAGTGACGGTCCACCGTCTTCGGATTCAGCGAACTGAAGACCTGAGCCACGCTTCCGTCGGCGTGCCGGAAGGGGGTGTCGTAGCGCTCGTCCGGGTCGAGTTCGCTCACATCGGGCCACAGGTCGATCGAACAGGACCCGGGCCGGAAGCCGTCATGGCCTCCCCAGTGGAACCAGCCTCTACCGGCCCCATCGCCCTCGCAGGTGAACCAGCCCTGGTAGCCGCACAGGACCTGGCCCAGGAGTGTGCTGCTTCCGTCTTGAGGCGCCGCCGCCTCCCCTCGCTCGCCTCGCTGTTGTCCTCGCGCGCGGCATCCCATCGCGGCGGAGAGCGCCGCCCCCAGCGCCGCGCGTCGGGTGATCCGATGGTCCATCGCTCGCCTCCTTCGTCGTCGCGCCGTTACGGGATCCGGAACACGGCGATGCGGTCGACGATGAGTCTGGCCGCGCCCGTCGTGGTCACGCGCGTCTC
>CAZCER010000596.1:0-3532 GCA_964497385.1 uncultured Armatimonadia bacterium
CGCAGGGTGATCGTGGTGGATACCCTTATCGTCGACATCAAGGGGCGAGCCCTCCCCGAGGACGTCCAGCAGCGCGTGAAGGACCGCCTGGAGAGTGTACTTCTTGGCAGGATTTCGCTCGAAGAACTGCTAATAAGGGTTCCCCGTGAGCTGCCAGTCCAGGTAGTATTGGACGACGTCTCCGCTCGGAACGACCTGAGCGACGATCGCACCGTCATCTGGGTGAAGGCTGAGGACCAGCCAGGCCTGCTCTACCGCATGACGCGGGCGCTGGCGGTCTGCGGCCTAAACCTCTATACGGCGAAGATCGCCACCTGGGGCGGCCGCGCGGAGAACGTGTTCTATGTCGCCGTTCGTTCGGGCGGTCAGGTCCCCGAAGAGGCTCTGGAGGAACTTGTCACCAGGGTTCGGGGGGTGATGTTGAGCCCACCAAGCCACCCGGCCGGCGGCTAGAAGCCAGATCCCGGTCCGCTTGACGCGGGCCCGGACCGCTCAAGCCGGAGGTTCATTGCGGATGCGCGAGTCGGAACTGCTGGAGTCGCTCGAGGAAGTCGCCAAGAGGCTGAACATACGCGTGCGCAGGGAGGCCTTCCGCGGCGCCGGGGGGTTGTGCGTCCTGCACGGCGAGATGCACGTGATCCTCAACCGCGCCCGAACCCCCATGGAGCAGGTCGAGACCCTCGCCGAGAGCCTCGCCCTGGTGGACCTGGACGGCGTCTTCATCGCCCCGAAGGTCCGCGAGTGCATCGACAACGCTCGAGTCGCCATGGAGGCGCCGAAGAGCCGCACGGCCTGACGCCCACCCTACAACGCCCGATAAGCAACCGAGGGCCCGCCGCCAGGGGGCCCTCGGCGCGCGTTCGGCTTCCGCGCCGGCCTACCGGCTCTCCCGCATGTAGGCGACGATGCCGGGCCAGAACCAGCCGACCACGCCGCCCATGAACATGCAGACCAGCGTGATGGTGCGCATCTGCGAGCCCTGCAGATCCAGATAGCCGATCGTGGGGTCGTTCAGGAAGATGTAGATGATGCCCGGGGGGATCAGACCGAGGAAGAGGCCCACCAGGGCGTAGATGCCCTTGTCGGGGTTCTTCATCAGGTAGCCCATGATGCCGTGCTCATCGACAATCTCGTACCCGCAGGTGGGACAGTCCTTGATGCCGCGCGGCACCATGGAACCGCAGGACTTGCACCTGTTGTAGAGGACTTGCTTCTTCTTCGCCATGTCTCCTCATCCCACGCCGCGCGCGAAAACGTCCGCCGCTCCCAGCCGGGGCCGCTTGTTGCCCCGATTGTACCCGATGGAGGCCTCAGGTCCAAGGCGCGCCGCCTCAGGACCGGAAGAGCCCCTCCACGCTGAGGTACCGCTGGCCGGTGTCCGCGAAGACGCAGACGATCGTTTTGCCGCGATGCTCCGGCCGCTCGGCAAGGTCCAGCGCCGCCCGCGCCGCCGCGCCGGAGGTGATCCCGACCAGCAGCCCTTCCACTCGGGCGATCCGACGGCACGTCTCAAAGGCGCGCTCCTCGCCTACCAGAGCGAACTCGTCAATGTAGCGCCTGTCCACCGTCTCCGGCATGAACCCCGGAGCGGTTCCCATCATCTTGTGGGGCTGGAAGCGCCCCTCGGAGACGAACGGCGCCTCCTCGGGCTCCACCGCCACGAGACGCACGTCCGAGTTGCGCTCTTTCAGATACCGGCCGGCGCCGCAGAGCGTTCCGCCCGTTCCCAGGCCCGCGACCAGGGCCCCGATCCGCCCGTCGGTGTCCTCCCAGAGTTCCGGTCCGGTTGTCGCGTAGTGGGCCTCGGGGTTCGACGGGTTCTGGTGCTGCCCCACGTAGAAGTACTCCGGATGCTCCTCCAGCATCTCCATGAGCCTCCGTTTGGCGCCTTTCGTGCCTTCCGAAGCCGGCGTCAGGACGAACTCCGCCCCGAAAGCGGCCATCACCTGACGGCGCTCCACGCTCTGGATCTCCGACATCACGAGGATGGCTCGGTAGCCTCGGACGGCGGCGATCCAAGCCACCGCCATGCCCGTGTTCCCGCTTGTCGCCTCGATGAGCGTGTCGCCGGGCTTCAGCCGACCCTCGCGTTCGGCGTCCTCGATGATGCGCAGAACCGGCCGGTCCTTCAGGCTGACGGGGTTCAGAAACTCGCACTTCGCGAGCACTTCGTGATCCGGGCACAACCGCTCCAGGCGCAGAAGCGGCGTGCGACCCACCAGATCGACGGCCGAGCGCGCGATGTTCATGTTTCGTCCCCTCATGACGGGCCGGGATCTCCCACTCCGTGCTCCGTGAGGCCCGCCGTGTTACGCTTCGCCCGAGGTCCGCAAGCGCCTGCCAACCGAAGGGACGCGCCGCGGCGGGGCGAAAAGGGCGCCCGGCGCGGCCGCCCACGCGAGCTGTGAGGGGCGCGCCGCAGCGAGAGGACGGGCCGCATGGACGCGATGCGCATCGGATTGGCGGGCTACGGGCTCGGAGCGCGGGTGTTTCACGCACCGATGATCGCGCGCGTCGACGGGCTGGAGATCGCGCGGATCTTCAGTCCCTCGGAGGCCACGCGCCAGCGCGCGGCGGAGGAACTCGGCGTGCCAACCACCGAGTCGTACGCCGCCCTGCTCGCGTCGGACATCGACCTCGTGGTCATCGTCACGCCGCACGACACGCATGCGGACCTCGCGGTGCGCGCCCTCGAGGCCGGAAAGCACGTTGTCGTGGACAAGGTCATCTGTCTCACGATGGACGAGGGCGAGAGGATGCTCCGCGCCGCCGAGAAGGCGAGGCGGGTGCTGAGCTGCTACCAGAACCGCCGCTGGGACGGGGACTTCCTGACCGTGCGGAAGCTCCTCGACGAAGGGCGCGTCGGCGCTCCGTACGTGGTCGAGGCTCGTTGGACCTCGCCCGCGCTCTCGCGCCGCGCGGAGTGGCGGAATCAGAGCGCTCGCGGCGGCGGGATGCTGCTCGACCTCGGAGCCCACATGATGGACCAACTTCTGCTGCTCGCCGGGCCCGCCGAAGAGGTGTCGGCCCGGGCGATGCACACGGAGGGCGATGTGGATGTGTCGACCTACGCGGAGTGCTCGGTGTGGTTCGCGAACGGGATCCTCGCGACCATGGAGGTGAGCGCCATCACGCCGATCGCCCGCCCGAGATGGCATGTGCGCGGCTCACGCGGGGCCTACGAGAAGTATGGGCTCGACCCCCAGGAGGCCCTCCTCCGCGCCGGGGAGACGCCCGAACCGACCAACCAACACCCCGAGCCGGGCAGGCTCGCGACCTTTGTCGAGGACGGCGTCGCCACGGAGGAGATCCCGACGCTGGTCGGCGACTGGTCGGAGTACTATCGCAACGTGCGTGACGCGCTGCGCGGGGAGGCGGAACTGGCCGTCCGTCCCGAGCAGTGCCTGGAGGCGCTGAAGGTCCTACTGGCGGCCCAGCGCGCCGCACTCACCGGAGGGCAGGTCGGCGTGGAGTAGGGCTAGAACCCCGGCCGGAAACGGGGGATTGTGGCGCATGTGATGTTGTGGAGGGG
>CAZCER010000597.1:0-3523 GCA_964497385.1 uncultured Armatimonadia bacterium
TCCGCGAACTCGCGGCCGCTCCCGGACGGATCGCCGCAGACTACGTCTTCCGAGCCCTTGGTGAGAACGCGCTGAGGCGCGGGTGCCCCTTCGAGGCCCGCCGCTACTTCATGCGCGCTCTGCGGGAGCCTCAGGATGCAGTGCCCCATCTGTCGCGAGCCGGGATTGGGCGCGCCACCGGGGACGCGGGCAATCACGCAGCTGCCATCAGGTGGCTCAGGCGGGCTCTGGCGTGTGCCCCACCCGGCAGCGAGCCACGACTCCTCCTCGCACTGGCGAAGGAGCTCCACAACTCGGGCCAGTACATGGAGTCGGCGAACGTCCTCTGCCAGGCCACCCAGGCGCCGGGCGGTAGACGGGACTGGGAGGCGTGGGAGCTGCTGGGCCGATGCTTGCACGCGGAGTCCAGGAACCAGGAGGCGGTCAGGGCTCTGCGTCGTTCGCTCCGGCTTGCGCCCCTGAGCAATCGCCCGCGGGTTGAGGGGTGGTTGGCCCGCGCCCTGTTTGGCGCGCATCTCGTGTCCGACGCACTGCGTGCGTTTGCCTCTGCAGCGCGCTCGCCGGAGTGTCCCCCGCGCGTGCTGTACCACTACGCGCTGGCGCTCAGGGAGGCCGGTGGCGGACGAGAGGAGATAGTCAGCGTCCTTGAGCAGGCCGTCGCGCAGTCTCGCACGACCGGGGACCGGGAGGTGCGGCGGGCGGCGCGCAACCTACTCGCGGGACTCGACCAGCCCTCGGCCGCGCGACGACCATGACGCTCGGCAACACAGCGACCGTCACCCTCGCCTTCGACGCCGCCTCGCGCATCACCGGCGTGCGGAACGCGAAGTCCGACGGCACGGAGATCGCCGCCTACGCCTACACGCGCGACAACGTCGGCAACCCGACGGCGGTCGCGCTCACGGGCGGAGACCTCCTCACATTCAGCTATGACACGAACTACCGCCTGACGCGCGAGCAGCGTTCCGGTGCGAACGCGTACGACGTGACCTACACCTTCGACCAGGTCGGCAACCGGACCGCGAAGATCGCCTCCGGTTCGACCACGACCTACACGTTCAACGCGATGGACCAGCTCACCACGGAGCAAGCCCCCGCCGGCGCGCTAACCACGTACTCCTTCGACCCCGCCGGCAACAACACCGTGGTGAACGCGGACGGCACCTTCACGACCTACACGTGGGACCTCGCGAACCGCATGACCGGGGCAGCTCTCCCGGCCGGCGGGACCGTGACACTCGTCTACGACGCCACGGGCCTGCGGCGCTCGCGCGAGGACGCCTCGGGCCTCGTCCGCTTCGTGTGGGACGGCCAGAACGTCCTCCAGGAGACCGACTCGGGAGGCACGACGCAAGCGCAGTACACCACTGCAGTGGGCAGCTACGGCCCCATCCTCTCCCAGCGCCGCTCCGGGGTCAGCGCCTTCTACCACGCCGACGCGCTCGGCACCATCAACCGTCTGACTGACGCCTCGCAGGCGGTCACCGACTCCTACGTCCTCGACGCCTGGGGGCAGCCTGTAGCCTCTTCCGGCAGCACCACGAACCCGCACCGATACGTCGGAACGCTGGGCTACTACACCGACCCCGACCTCGGACTCGACTACGTGCGAGCCCGTTGGCTCAGGCCTGCGACGGGCTCGTGGGTGAGTGTGGATCCGGTCGAGGGCGAGGCGAGGTATGGGTACGTGGGGGGAAGAGTCACGGCGTGGCTGGACCCCTCGGGTACGCAGGGCGCGGGTTCGGTCATGGACTGCGCCGAAGTGGGGAACAGATGCCTCAACGAGGTCCTCGACTGGAGCGAGTGGGTGTACAGCGACTGCGGTACCCAAGGCGCGGCTATGTCGGGCATGGCGGGGTTCATCGGGATACTGGTGTTCCCGGTGGAAGCCATCGTTGCTGGCCTCGTCGGGGGGGCTGTGATTGGCGCTGGGGCAAGCTTCGGGTTCGGCGCGGCCATGGGCGACATAGCGGCCCAGGCCATCGCGACGCTGCAGAGCTTCTGTGGGCGGCTCCAGGCCGCCTGTGAGGCCTGCTGCTACCCAGCCGAAGCCACTCTCTGTGATCAGGCGGTCGTCGTCGGGCAGCCGGTGCCGACCTGCCCGGGGGCTGGCGGTTCGCCGTCCACCTCCGACCACGCGAGGGGGCCGTGCCGGTCCGCCTTGTGGGGGGCCGAGCAAGTCGGGGACACCTACGAGGACTGCCACATCGGGCATCTACCCCACCAGTTCCAGGAGATGCTTGACAGCGTGCGGACCAGATGCTCGTAGCGGACCGACCTGCGCGACGGGCTACATCGACCACACTGGCCCCCCCCCCCCCCGCGCGTGGCGACCACGGGCAGTGCAGGGACAGGAGACCGACTGCAATGCGCAAGACGAGATGGTGGTGCGCGGCGGTCATGCTTGGCTTGGCGGGCGTTGGCTACTGGTGGATGCGTGCCCGGCCCTTGCATGCGTGCGCACAAGCGGAACACCCGTACATGCTACGGCTCAGCCTGGCGGCGGGAGCAGTCCCCGACGCCCTCGACGGTCAGGGATGGACCCCACTGGCCTATGCGGCGCGCAAGGGGCGCACCGAGGCCGCCGGTCTGCTTCTGAGCGCCGGTGCCTCGCCGACAGGATCACCGTGCGCCCGTCCACTTCACATCGCGGCCTGGAACGGACACGCCGAGTTGTGCCGGATGCTGCTCGATGCCGGAGCGCCGGTGGACATCAGAGAGCCGGCCGTACAATGGGGGGCTCTGCGAGTCGAATGGGACATGACGGCCCTCGGCCTGGCCTCCCTGTACGGCCGCGGAGACTGCGTCCGCGTGCTGCTGGCCTATGGTGCCGACCCCAGCCTCACGGGACCGCGCGGCGCGACGGCACTCCACGACGCAGCCCATGCGGATGCGCCCGACTGCATAGGCCTGCTCATAGACTCCGGAACGCCAGTCGATGCTCGGGATGGCGAGGGGCACACCCCGCTTCACCTGGCTGTAGACGAGGGCCACACCGACGCCGTGGCCGCGCGGATGTCGGCGGGAGCCGCCATCAGCGCGGTGGACGCGAGAGGCCACACCCCACTTGACCTCGCGCGCGAGGCCGGCCACTCCGATGTCGCCCAGCTCCTACTGGAACATGGCGCGAAGACCGGCGCCGAGCTGAGAGGAGAGTCCGAGGACTGACCTTCCGCGGAGCGCGCGGGCTTCGGCTCGCGCGCTCCGCCGTTCGTCCCGGCGTCCCACCTCCGCCCGTACAGGTCCACCCCCAGCAGCCCACCGCGCGCCCGCCACGATGCGCCGCGCCACCGGCCGGTATCTCCCCCGCATTGGGCGGCAGGTCCTGTCCGACCCGCCCGCGAACGCTCCCGTGCGCTCAAGAGGGGGAGTGTCGTGCCGGAGGTCCCGAGCAGGCCAAGGGTGTTCGTCTCCCGCGTGAAGGAGAACCGGGACGACGTCCGCCGACTGGTGGAGGCGCCGAAAGCGGCCTAGAACCCCGGCCGGAAACGGGGGATTGTGGCGCATGTGATGTTGTGGAGGG
>CAZCER010000598.1:0-3067 GCA_964497385.1 uncultured Armatimonadia bacterium
GTATCCTCGCAGGTCAGCCACAGGATGTTCGGACGCTCGGTCGACCGCGCTCGGGTCGGTCCAGCCCCGAGGAACGCGCCGGCGGAAACCGCGGCGACGCCCTTCAGAAGCTCGCGTCGAGTAAGGACGGCCATGTTCGCTCCTTTGCGCGCCGCCTGATTGCGGCAAGGTTCCGAGCATGCGGCCTCTCCCACGAGCCGCGTGTCAGCGGCCCGCGGGGGAGGGTCGCGCCGTTACGGCTTCCCGAAGTACCGGATCTTCGCTTCGAACTCACCCGCGATGTAGCTCTTCTCGTCGTCGTTGAAGCAGAGGTGGATCTTGCCCTTGCAGGTCCCCGCGACCTGAACGGAAGGGCCCGCCGTGTCGAAGGGCTTCTTGTCGAACGCGTCGATGATGAGCGCACACGCCCAGGGGCAGTTGACGGTGGAAGGACCGTTGTCTCCGGGGTAGTCGTAGAAGATGGTGCCCTCGTCCTGCGGGAAGCCCATCCCCGTCTCCATGGTGTAGTCCTTCGCGAGGTCTGCGACCGTCGTCACGACCACCTCGGTGTCGCCGGTGAGCAGATCCGAATCGCTCTCCAACGCCTTGTCGCTGAAGACGATCGTGTTGACCTTGCCCAGGCGCACGTCCATCACCACGGACTTGGGCTCGAAGAGCTTCCCATTCACGGCGCCTTTGACCGGGCCGACGGGGATGTTCGAGAGAAGAGGCGTCTCAGTCCAGGCGTAGTCCGAGAGGGGGGCGGGAGGCGTAGGCGGCTTCGCGGCCGACTCGGCGGACTCGCCGGACTCGACCTTGGCCACAGGTTCCGCGGACTCGACCACTGGCGGGGAGGTGGGCGGAGCCTTCGCGACCGGCGTCCCAGTGGGCGCCGGGGCCTCATCGGCGGGCTTCGAGCAACCTAGGGCGATAGCCAAAGCCGCGCACAGGAATGCAACCAGCACGAGCCACTGCGGACGCATCGCCAAGAGAGCGCTCCTTACGCCCCACATGGGGCCGTCGGAGGCCCTAATGCCACCCGCCGTGCAGTTCGCCGGCGCAGGATCGATCCCTCCGCCGCCGCGTTCGCCTAGAAGATGAGGTCGATGAGCGAGCGGGCGATGGAGATGCCCGGCAGCAGTTCGACAATGTCGCGCCAGCCGGAGAGGCTCACGCTCTCGGAGAGGATCGCGTCGCCGGGGCGGACCTCGAGGTTGTGCTCCGGGTCGCCTTCGAGCGCCTTGCGCCAGTCGAAGACGTACACCTCGCGACGCTCCTCGTCCGCGACGTAGCGAGCCAAAACGCATCGCGCCTTCGTACGCTGCCCGCCGCCGTCCACGTCAAGCGTGCCGGCCTTGGCGACGTAGTCGGCGACATGCGAGCCCTCGAAATACTCGAAAGCGCCCTGCTGCGCCCAGGTGCCGATGACGTAGACCGAGCCCTGACGCCGGGGGATGACGATGACGTCGCCGTCGACGAGTTCCAGGTTCTGGGAGTCGTCGCCGCGGAAGATCATGGCTTCGAGGTCGATCGCGACGCGCCGCTCGGCCTCGTCGGCGGTGGCTCGACGCACCAGGTAGGCGGCCGACGGGTCGGCGTGAGGAGAGAGTCCGCCCTGGTCTATGAGAAGTTCGCGGAGCGTCGCGCCCTCGACGAACGGAACGTTCGCCCGTTTGTCCGCGCGAGCCGTAGGACCTTCGTCGGCGGCGGGCTGGCTGAACTTGCCGATGCCGCGGAACTCGCCGACGATGGTGACGACGGGCAGCCGCCACTCGATGTTCGGGACGTAGATCTGATCGCCCGCCTGGAGGACCACGTCCTTGGCCTTGCCGTCCTTGATGGCGAGATAGTCGGCCTCAAAGGACACGTAGGCGCCCTGATCGTAGCGGCGGATGCGGATGTGGCGCTTGTCGGCGACGGAGGTGAAGCGCAGGTCGTCGCAGAGCTGGGTGAGCGTCTCGCCCTCGCCGATCACGCGCGAGCCCTGGCGAAGGGGAGCGCCCATGGCGCTGCCGCGGTCGCTGGTGACGGGCGGGAGCACCCCGGACGCGAAGAACTCACCGGAGACCTGCACGAACGGGCGGTGCTCCTCGAGGGTGAAGGCCGTGAGTCGATCGCCCTTCACGAGCCTCGGGTCCTCGGCCTTGCCTTCGTCAATCGCGAGCAAGCTGTAGTCGGTTTTGACGACCCCGCCGTCCTCGCCCTGGCGCTCGAGGCGCACCTTCGCCGGGTTGCCCGCGGCGCGCAGGCCGCCGGTCGCGCGGAGGACGCTCGTGAGGGTGTCGTTCTCACGCAGGCGGTAGTAGACGGAGACCCCGAGCGAACTCGGCGGGGCCTCTGCGCAACCCAGGCCCTCGAAGGGCCCGACGAGCTGAATCTCGTCGGCGTTCTGGTCGAAGGTGCGAACCTCGAGGGCGTCGCCTTGCTTGAGGACCCGGTTGTCCGCGGCCTTCGGGTCCGGACCGGCGTCACCGAGCACGTCCAGCCAGTAGAGGCGTCGGCCGCCTTCCTCGGAGCGCTCGAGCAGGACGCGCGCGAGGTCGGCGTCGGGTTTCACGCCGACGATGCGGAGCGCGTCCACTACGGTAAGGCCCTCGACGTATTCCACGGGTTCATCGGGCTTCTTCACCGCTCCGGTCACCAGGACACCGATGGTCTTGCGCGTGACCTCCGGGATCTCGATGTCGTCGCCGCCCTGAACCGGCGAATCGAGCGCGCCCTGGACGATGGAGACGGCGCCCTCCTGATGGCGTTTCCAGATCATGGCGCCGAGGTCGGCCCTGCCGTTGAGGCCGCCGGCGAGATCGACCACGTCCTGGAGCGTCTCGCCCGGCGCGATCTCGTAGGCGCCCTCCTCGCGGACGGCGCCCGTGAGTTCAACGGTCTCGCCGATGGGCGCGACATGTACGGCGTCGCCTTCGGCGAGTTCCGGATCGATCTCATCGACAAGACCAAGGAGTCGCTTCAGGTAGTCGATGTGGACCGTGCTTCCATCGACCCGACGTATGAGGACGTCCCTCTGCGTGCCCGTCGGCCGCACGCCTCCGGCGGCCTGCATGAGCCGCATGAAGCGCGTGCCCGCTGGGAC
>CAZCER010000598.1:3077-3519 GCA_964497385.1 uncultured Armatimonadia bacterium
CGGATCGTCGTGGAGGCGGTTGACAGCAACTGACGCGTCCCCGCGGGGACGCTGTAGGCTCCGGGGAACTCGACGCCGCCGGTCACGACGATCTCGAAGTAGCGCGTGCTCACAAGCTGCACGGAGGCGCGGGGAGCGACGTAGTAGTACTCAAACCGCTCCTGCACGAGTTCCCGGAGTTCGGTAAGGGTCCTGCCGGCCGCCTGTACGGACCCGACGGGTTCGCCCACAAAGACCTCGCCGCCCGCCGCGACGGTGGTCTCCTGGACCGCCACGGGCTCCGGCATCGTGACGTACACCGCGAGCGAGTCGCCCGGTCCGAGAATGTAGGCGTCCGGGTCGATCTCCGTGGCGGGCAGAGGGTCGAGCACCCATGCGTGCGCTTGCCCCTGTGGTTGGCCGTTGACGCGCTCGCGCGCGCCGGCGCCCCGATCCCCGGGAG
>CAZCER010000599.1:0-3515 GCA_964497385.1 uncultured Armatimonadia bacterium
GGCGCCGTTCAGCCGACGAGTATCGAGGGGCGAGCGGCAGCTATACTGGCGTCGGTCCGCGGCGGGACGCCCCGGCTACCCGTGTGTGTGGGTAGGCGGCGCGTCTCGCGGCGCGCGGACGAAGGGCGGGCCTCCGAACCGCCGCCGGGGTCTGCTCGGGTCGAGACGACCCGACTACGCGAAAGAAGCGCTCCGGCTCAGCCCGCCGGCACGATGTTCGCGTAGTTCAGCATCGTGTACTTGTAGTCGCCCTCGACCACCACCCCGCCGACCTCGAGTGTGAGAGACCCGTCGGTGAGTGTCACGCGCTCCGTGCTCTCCTTGTAGCCACTCGGGAGCGTCGGGCCCGGGCCGATGACCTCCACGCCCTCGACAACCACGCGGTGGTGCCTGTAGGCCTCCTGCCGGCCGGCCCAGCCCACCCCGACCGTGACGTCGTAGTCGCCGCTCTCGAGCGCGAACTCGAAGGTGTTCTTCCGGCCCCAGTCGTCGTAGATGACCGAGCGCTGCAGAGGGTTGAACGCCTCCCCGGTGAGCCACTGATAGAGCATGATCGAGTCATCCCCGATGTGCTCCCCGTACCAGCCGTAGCCGAGCGCGTCATCGTACTCGGACCAGCCGATCTTCATGTACGTGTTCCCGTTGACCACGAGCGGGTTGTCCGTAGGCTCCCCGTTCGGATCCTGGAAGTTGATGTGGTAGGCCGCGCGCGCGTGGACGTTCTCGTCGGGGCCGATCACCGGCACGTCGCTCCGCTCGCCCGCGATGTAGCGACCGAGTTCCTTGCGGAGGTCCGTGAAGCGCTCGGCGTCCTTCGTCCAGCTCGTGAGCGACGACGACGCCGAGGTGACCGCCGGATCGACGACCGAGGAGGCGTTCGCACCGGGCTTCGCACGCCCGTTCGCGATCCAGAGATACTCGTAGTCCTCGAAAGCCTCGCGCAGCAACTCGAGCCGGATCGACGGGATGAAGCGGTCCGGACAAGACGCGGTTCCCGGCTCGGGGTAGAGAAGGAAGCCGTCTCCGTTGTTCCCGGCAAGGTACGGGTTCGACCACGGATCGCCCCAACCCGTGAGGCTGTAGTAGGCGTAGCCGTCCACGCGCTGCCCGAAAGCGGCGAAGCCCAGTATCCGTGACTCGATGCCCTGGTGGTCGATGGTGATGGGGTTGAAGTAGGGCGGCTGGTCGCCGTAGAGCGAGTAGAGCCACACCTGCTCGCCCTCGTTCGCCTGCCGCTCGCGCGCCGTGTCGGGGTCGCGATCGTAGTGGGGGATGCTCGCGATCCAGAGGTCGAACTTGGCGCCGGGGTAGGCGTCGTTCGCGAACAGCTCCGCCTTGGGCTCCTCGGAGATCGCGAGACGGAGGTCGGGGGCGACGGCTTTCGACATTTCGGCGAGGTAGGCCGCGAGGTCGTAGTCGTCCTCATCCTGGGGCTCGTTCATCAGGTAGTAGTAGGCCTTGTCCTCGTAGCCGTTCGCCACCAGATAGCCGTTCAGAGCGGCGAGCATGCGCTGCCACTTCAGGTTGTAGGCGGCCGTGCCGTAGTGGCCCTCCCCGCGCGCGACGCCGCAGAACGCGTCCGGACGCGGCGTGGAGTTGTTCGTGAACTGGAACGCCTCGAAGCTCGGGAAGCCGATCCCGTTCCAGCCGACGCCGTTCACATACTTCGGCCCGAGCGCGGAGAAGCTGTACGCCCCGCCGTCCGCGTCGTCGAAGGTCTCGCTCGCGCAGTCGTAGGTGATCCCGCCGTTGTAGTTCAGACCCGCCGGCCAGGCGACGCTCACCGGGGTCAGGCGGTGCTCGAAGAAGAAGGTCTTGATCTCCTCGACGCGGTCGAGTGAGTTCCCGCCTCCGAGCGCCTCGTGCGAGTAGTTCATCTGGGAGTCGAAGTGGATCTCGCGCGGGAGGGCGAAGTCGAACACGTGGAGGGTGACGGGGATCTGGTAGCTTGCGCCGGAGACGGTGACGCCCAGTGTGCCGGAGTAGTCTCCGGGGGCGGTCGCCTCGGGGATCCGCACCGTGATCCAGAGCGGCGTGTTCTCGCCCGCCGCGAGCGTGAGTGCCTCACCCTCGGCAAGTGGCAGGAGCGGGTCGGGCCAGAGGCCCGTCGAGCCGCCGGAGTCGCTCGGGGTCGTGACGGAGACGTACTCGACGGAGTGCAGTGTGACGGTCTCCCCCGCGCCGAAGTCCGGCGGAGAGACGGAGCAGCTCCCACCGGAGGCGGACCAGAGCACGACCTGGAAGGGCTCGAACTCGTTCGCGGCCGCGTACAGCGTTATGTGGTCCGAGGCGCTCTCCGGGAGCGGGCTCCGCGACGTCTCGGGGAAGACCTTCGTGCAGGTGGGGGTGGTCCAGAGCCGGACGCCGTCGGTCGATTGGGTTAGCGTGTAGGTGTAGTCGGCCGCCGTCCCGGTCACCGGGGTCGTGTCCGGTCGGGTCCCGTTCGGCTCCTCGCTCTCGCCGCCGTCCCCGCCCGCGCCCGGGCCGGCGCTCCCACACCCGCACATCAGGGCGAGCGTCACGGACAGCAGGACGACTCCGATCACTCTCAGCATCCGACTCACTCCTCGCCGCGCGTCTCTCAGGGAACAACAGGACCTTCCGTCGCGCTTCCGAAACTACTTCCTCAGACGTTGTTCGCGTCGGAGGGGTCGACAATGGGATCCGGATTGGCTCGGTTCTTCAGGTTCTCCGAGCGCGGGACCGACTTGCGCACGGAGATCCGCGCCGGGGTCACCACGTTTCTCACGATGGCTTACATCCTCGTCGTGAATCCTTACATCCTATCGACTGAGACGGCCGGAGAGAACGGCATGTCGTTCGCGGCCGCCGCGGGCGCCACCGCCCTGGCCGCCGGGCTTACATGCATCCTCATGGGGCTCATCTCGAACTTCCCGCTCGCCCTCGCCTCGGGGATGGGCCTCAACGCGTACGTCGCCATCTCGGTCATGAAGAACGCGGACGTCTCCTGGCAGACCGCGATGGGCCTGGTGGTCCTCGACGGCGTCATCGTCCTGATCCTCGTCCTCGCCGGGGTGCGCGAGCGCGTCCTAACCATCATCCCCGCCGACCTGAAACGGGCCATCGGAGCGGGCATCGGCCTGTTCCTTGCGGCGATGGGCCTCGTGAACGCCCGCATCGTGGTTATACCCGCCGCGAGCGTCGCCGCATACTCCGGGGCGCTCTCATCGGGGGGCCTGACGCCCGCCGTGCCGCCGGTCGGTCCCGGGCCCGTGGATGTTTGGGGGGTCTTCCTCGCCTTCTTCGGGTTGATCGTGATGGGCGTGCTTCACGCGCGGAAGGTTCGCGGCGCCATCCTCATCGGCATCCTCGCCACCACGGCCCTCGCGGTCGCGCGCGACCTGCTGCTGGCGATCCCCGACGCTCCGATCCGCAAGCTGGCGCTTGCGCCGCCGGACTTGTCCGCTCTGGGGCAGGCCGATGTGATTGGAGCCGCCACGAACCTGAAGCTCCTTCCCCTTCTGCTTGGGCTCGCCATCGTGGACTTCTTCGAC
>CAZCER010000600.1:0-3511 GCA_964497385.1 uncultured Armatimonadia bacterium
TCTCGGCGACGAACTTTCGGGTCAGGTTGCCCGCGTCCGTGGTCTTGGCGCCGCCGGCTTCCTCGATCATCTGCAGCATGAGGCGGCAGTTGGCGAAGAAGCGCGCGCCGGAAAGCGCTTCGAGCGGCAGGTCGGCGTTCAGGGAAACCGGGCCTTCGTCGTCGCCCCACTCGGCCTCGAGCAGATCCGCGATCCAGTCGGAGAGGGCGTGGCGGGCGTCGAAGTCGGGCGGCTCCTGCGAAGGCGGGGCGGGGCTGTGGCGTCCATTCGCGCCGCGTCCGTTGGCGTACGGGGGCAGAGGCAGTTGCAGGATGACCGCGCCGCCGTCGCCGCTCTCGGGCTCATCCGGATAGAGGATGGCGTCGATGCGGTCGTAGAGGGCCCGCAACGCTCGGGCGACGCGGGGGGTGTCGGCGTGATTCGCGGAGGCGGCGACATAGCCGGCCAAATCGTCCCAGTCCTCGAGGGTGAGTTCGAGGGTGGCGGGGCCGGGCTTCCGGAGGACGCGGGCAAGGCTGCCGTCGTGGTCCGCGTACCAGAGGACCTCGTCGACGAGGAGCTGCCGTTCCGCGTCGGAGAGTCCCAGTCTGGTCTTCGGTTGACGATCCGCCATTTCGTTCACTCCGAGGCTTTCATTCCACGGACGCGTCGCTCAGGCCTTCTCCGGACCGGCGCCGTCCTCGCCCAGCGCCAGGACCTCGGGCGGGATTGTGAAGCGCAGGAAGTCGTCGAACAGGGGCGTGAGGCGAAACTCGAGGTCCTCGTAGGAGCCCGGCGGCCGGTCCTCGTCGTCGTCGCCGACGGTCCGGACCGCGACAAGAGCGAAGAGAGCGAGGGGCCGCAAGAGGAGCGACCATACGGCCGCGCGGAGGTCGTCGCGGCCGCTCGGAGGGGGATCGTCGGCTTCGACCGAGACAAGTTGGGCCCGAAAGCAGTCGATCGTCAGCCACTCGTCGGGCGCCTGCGCCAGGGCCAAGAGGTGCGCGGGAGTGACGGTTCCGATGGCGCGCACGTGGGGGGCCAGCCCCATCGCGAGCCAGTTCGTCTTGCCGTAGAAGGCGACGAAGAGGTCCTTCAGCAGCGGCCCGCCTTTGCCGTCGCGAAGCCGCTGACGGCCGACGCGAGTCAGGACGAGCTTCCCCGCGTAGCGGCGGAGAAGGCCGGCTTGCTTGCAGAGCGTGTGGAGCATGCGGAGGTGCGGGAGGGCCGCGTCGTCCTCGGCGTCGCTCTCGACGGCGGGTTCGGAGAACTCGATCCAGCATCCGCGCTCCGCCAACCGTCGGATGGCGTCGCGGGTCAGCCCTCCGCTCGGGGCCAGGGGGACGCCTCCCGTCTCCCGCGCCAACAGCAGGAGTTCGCGGCAGTCGTGGACGAGGATGGAGTCGTCCACGTCCTCCTCGGCGACATCGGGGTTGAGGTGGAACCAGCGGCCGCCCTCCTCCCAATCGGTCGCGAGGAGTTCGAGCATCCATAGCGTGATCGGATCGTGCAGGTCGAGGCCCGGCAGGGCCGCGGTGAGCGCGCCGTCGTCGAAGGACTCGCCCGGATCGTCCAGGTCCTCAGCCGCGTCCAGCAGCGCGTCGCTCATGCGGTAGGACAGGAGCCTCAAGCTCTGCTCATCATCGGGATCCCCAACCTGGTCGGCGGCGCGTTCGGCTGCGTCGCAGAGGGCGATGAGGTCGTCCTCGTCGGTGATCGAGGCTTTCGGACGCGGTTGAGCGAGCGATTGGCTCAGGTCGGGGCGCTCCAGGGCGAGCAGGGGCGCGACGTGGTCGGCGAGCAGTTGGGCGTCTTCGTCGGACAGCCAGAACACGACGGTTGGACTTGGCTTAGGCGGTTTCTTCCTGGTCATGGCGGTGGCTTCGGGGTGCGCGGCGGCAATCCTGCGCGGATGCGGGTCGGGTGGCACGATCTCCCGCTGCCTTGACGCTGCGGAGGCGGGCCACTATAAGGGGGCGCGGGAGTGGATGGAACGGCGCGTCGCGCGGCGGGCTCAGCGAGAGCCGAGAGCGGCGTGAGGCTTTCGCCGGCCGGTCTGATGGGGCGATCCGGTTCGGGGTGGTGCATTGGCGGCGCGCGCGTCTTTGGCTTGGTTCGCGACGGCGCTGGCTGCGATCTGTCTGGCCAGCGCGTACGGGATCCAGCAGTGGATGGTGCTCGGCGGCCTGCGATGGCTCGAGGAGTCCCAGGCGGTGCGAGAAGCGGCGGTTGGCGCGCGTTCCCTGGAGCGGGCCTGTGCGGATCTGGCGCTGGCCGCCTCGGGCTGGGACGTGGGGGCGGCGCTCGCGACGGCTGAGCGGGGCGGCGGGGAACCGGTCGGAGGCCTGGGGTTCGTTCTCCTTCTCGATGCGCGCGGCGAGGTCGTGGAAGGCGGCGTCTACGACGAAGGGCGGGGGGAGTGGATCCGGACGCCGGCGGGCTCGGCGGACCGAATGGTGGGCGAGCAAGCTCTCCAGGATCTGCTCGAAGCGGAGACTCCGGCGTGCGGCGTGGTGGTGACGCCTCTAGGCGCTAAGCTGGTTGGCGCCGCCAAGCGGGGGGGCGTCTCGGTGCTTCTCGGGCGGGACCTGGACACCGATCTCCTGGAGGACCTGCGGTCCGGCAGCGACGCCGACCTCTGGGTCGAGAGTCCGGCCGGGCCGGATGAAGCTCCCGAGGCGGGGCTTGGGATCCGGTGGACGGAAGCGGCGCCTCGGCGGTTTGGCGACGGTCGTCCCGGCGGCGAGTCGCTGGTGACGGACGCTCGGGGTCAGACGCTGCTTCGGATTCGCGCCGGCGCGCCGCGGCATCTTGCGGAGCGCGCGGAGAAGATGGCGGCGCAGTCGCTCGCGTCGCTGTGCTTGGCTTTGCTGGTGGTGGTGGCGGCGGCCGGACTGGGAGCCGCGGCTCTCGCCCGCCGCCGGCACGCCGAGCGTCGCCTCCTCGAGAGCGAGGCGCGGCTCGAGGAGGTGCAGCGGGTCGCGCGGATCGGTCGTTGGGACTGGGATTTGGCGACCGGTCGCCACGCCTGGAGCGAGGGGCTGTACCGGCTGTTGAGGCTGGAGCGGGGCGAGGTGGCGCCGTCCGGAGAAGCGCTCCTCGCGGCGGTGCATCCGGAGGATCGGGAGGCTCTCCAGAGGGGGATTCGGTCGGTTCTGGCGGGCTCGGGGGAGCCGGTGACGGTCGAGTGCCGAGCGCCGCTTCCGGAGGGCGGTGAGCGGATCCTGCTCTGGTACGCGGACGCGCGGCTTGACGCTCGAGGCGGGGTGGCGGCGCTTGCGGCGACGCTCTCCGACGTCACGGCGCGCAGGCTTGCGGAGCGCGAGGTGCTTGCGGAGCGCGACAGGCTGGCGACGATCACCAAGAACATGGGTGCGGGGCTGTGCTTCCTGTCGCGGGAGCATCGGGTGGTCTGGGCGAACGAGGTGATGCACGAAGCGTTCGGGGATCTGGAGGGCCGCCTCTGCCGGGAAGCGCTGTGCGGGGAGCGCGAAGACTGCGAGCAGTGCGGGGCGCGCGCGGTTCTCGAGGG
>CAZCER010000601.1:0-3510 GCA_964497385.1 uncultured Armatimonadia bacterium
GGGCTCGGCGGACACGGCGCGCGATCCGCGCGGGTTCGCGGTCAAGTTCTACACCGAGGAAGGCAACTACGACTTCGTCGGCAACAACACCCCGGTCTTCTTCATCCGCGACCCGATGAAGTTCCCGGACTTCATCCACACGCAGAAGCGGAATCCGGCAACAAACCTCCCCGACGCCAACATGGCCTGGGACTTCTGGTCGCTGACGCCGGAGTCGATCCACCAGGTGACGATCCTCTTCTCGGACCGCGGCACTCCGGATGGCTACCGCCACATGAACGGCTACAGCGGGCACACGTTCATGTGGTACAGCGCGAAGGGCGAGCACGTGTGGGTGCGCATCCACATGAAGACCGAGCAGGGCATCAAGACGCTCACGCGCGCAGAGGCCACGAAGCTCGCGGGGGAGGATCCGGACTACGCCACGCGGGACCTCTATGACGCGATCGCGCGCGGGGACTTCCCGGCGTGGAAGGTCCACATCCAGGTGATGCCGCCGAATGACGCGGACACGTATCGGTTCGACCCGTTCGACATCACCAAGGTCTGGCCGCACGGCGACTACCCGCTGATCCCGGTGGGTCGGCTCGTGCTGAACCGGAACCCGGAGAACTACTTCGCGGACGTGGAGCAGGCGGCGTTCACGCCGGGGCAGCTTGTGCCGGGCATGGCGCCGTCGCCGGACAAGATGCTGCAGGGGAGGCTCTTCAGCTACCCGGACACGCATCGACACCGCCTGGGGCCGAACTATCATCTCATCCCGGTGAACTCGGCGAAGGGCCGCAAGCCGCACACCTACCAGCGGGACGGCGCGATGGTCACCGACCCTAACGGTGGGGGCGGGCCGAACTACTGGCCGAACAGCAGCGGCGGCCCGGCGCCGGATCCCTCGAAGCTGCCGCCACAGCTTCCGGTGACGGGCGTTGCGGGCAGCCAGCCACGGGCCTACCCGCAGGATGACTTCGCGCAGGCCGGTGACCTCTACAGCAAGGTCATGTCGGATCAGGACCGGACGAACCTGATCGGGAACATCGCGTCGCATCTTGGGAACGCCGAGAAGCGCATTCAGCTTCGGCAAACGGCCCTCTTCCTCAAGGCGAACGCCGATTACGGGAAGCGCGTCGCGGAGGCTCGTGGGCTTGACATGGGCGAGGTCGAGCGGCTCGCGGCGATGAGCCAGGAGGAGCGGGTGCAAGCGACGCTGTAGGGCGCGCCGGGTTCCCCCTCCCGCTCGTCCCTCGATACACCGCTCCGCGGCACTCGGGATGAGCGGGAGGAGGGGGGGGGCGCCTACTTCAGCTTGACAGCCTCGGACGGGTCGCCGAGTTCCAGGACGGTGACGGGGCCGAGGTCCTCGAGCGCGACGTCGTGCTCCGCGTCGCGGGCGAGGAGGGCGTCGGCGGGGCCCACGACGATCCACCGGAAGTCGGCGGGACGGATGTGGTTGGCCGCTGCGGCGGTCACTTCATCCGCGGTGCGGTCCGCGGCGTTGCGGTACCAGTCCACGTAGAACGTCAGGGGCATGTCCTCGAGGAGGAGGGTGGCGTAGTCGTTCGCGATTCGGGCCGGGCTCTCGAAGAAGCCCACCCAGGTCCCGAAGAGGGAGAGCTTGTCGCGCTCGAGTTCCTGCGGGGTGGGGCCGCCCTCTCGAAAAGCGTCGATCTCGTCGACCATCACCTTGGCGGTGTACGCGGCCTTGGGCGCCGGTACGCCTGCGAAGCCTTGCTGGAGGCCGGGGTAGCCGACGTTGGAGAAGGCGAAGCTGTAGACGGTGTAGGCGAGGCCCTCGCGGACGCGGATGCGCTGTGTGAGGCGCGAGGCGAAGCCGCCGCCGAGGGTGGCGTTCGCGAGGCGGGTGGCGTAGAAGCCGGGCACGTAATCCGGGTCATGCCGTGCGAAGCCATGGTGTGCGAAATGGATGCTCGCGAGTTCGGTGGGCATGTTGACCACATAGACGCCCGGAGGCAGCCCCTGCGGACTGGGGTCGAGAACCCGCTCGGGCGTGTCGAGGGCCTCCCAGCCGTCAAGCAGCGGCGCGAGCGTTCCGGGCGCTTCGTCCATCGTCAGGTCGCCGCCGATCGCGATGACCATGCCGCCCGGGTGCACCCGCTCCGAGAGGAACGCGCGGATGTCGTCCACCGTGACCGACGCCACGCTGGCGGACGAGGCCATGCGCGCCGCGGGGTGGCCGGCGTAGAGCGCCTGGGTCACGTAGACGCTCGCGACGTCATCGGGTGAGTCGAAGCGGTGAGCCATCAACTCGAGGGTCTGGGCGCGAGCGACCTCAAGGCGCGCCTCGTCGAGCCGCGGTGTGCGGACGATCTCGGTCAGCAGCGCAATGGCGCGCGGCAGATCCTCGGTGAGACAGCTGACCGAGAAGCTGGAAGTCTGCTCGCCGGCGGAGGAACTCGTCGTGATGGCGAGAGATTCGAGTTCGTCTAGGAGTTCCTCCGGAGTGAGGCTCGCCGTGCCGCCCACGCGGAGCAGTTCCATCGCGAGTTGGGCAAGGCCCTCCTTGCCCTCGGGATCGTCGAACGAGCCGAACGGGAAGTGGAGCGTGACGTCGACGACGGGAACCGCCGAGTCCGTGACGACAAAGCAGGGGATCTCACCCGGGAGATCGATGCGCGCCTCATCGGCGGTGGGCGGCGTGAACGTGAGTTCCGGGAACGCCAAGTCGAGGGGTGACGCCGGGATGTCCTGCGCTGGCGCGAGGGAGCATGTGAGCGCGACAAGCAGGGCGAGAGCGAGGAAGAAGCACTGAGCGCGACGGGTCACTCGGCATCGCCGCCTTCCGCGGGCTGCTCGAGCCAGCCGAAGCTGGCGTTGTCCTTGCGGAAGTAGAGGTTCGCGACGCGCTGGACGTCTTCCGCGGTCACGGACGCGACGGTGTCCGGCGACGTCTCCACATAGCGCCAGTCGCCGCACTCGGCCCAAGCCCGCCCAAGCGCCTGGGCTAAGGCGTCGTTGTCGCGGATCGAGCGGAGCGTGGTTGCCCGCACCTGCTTCTTCACGCGGTCGAGTTCCGCGGAAGGCACGGGCTCGGTCTTGAGTCGCTCGATCTGCGCCCAGAGGCGCGCCTCGAGGTCGGCGTGCGTGGCCTCTCCGGCCGGGACGCCGCCGATCAGGAATCGGCCGGCGCCGCGCATGGAGCCGTTCCAGGTGTAGCATCCCACGGCGACTTGGTCGCGGAGGACGAGTTCCTTGTTGAAGCGGCCGCCCTCGCCATCGAGGAGCCCGGAGATCACGTCGAGCACGGCGTCATCGGGCGTTCCGAACGTGGTGGTGATGAACTGCATCTCGACGCGGGGCATCGACTGGGCTTCCACGCGGATGCGGCGCTCCCCGAGGTTGGGCCTCTGAACCGACGCGATGGGCGGGACCGGCTCGCCTTTTGGAATGCGACCGAAGTACCGCTCGGCCATCTCGAAAGCGGCGGCGGCGTCCACGTCGCCAACCACGACGTAGACCATGTTGTTGGGGACGTAGAAGGCGCGGAAGAAGTCGTAG
>CAZCER010000602.1:0-3509 GCA_964497385.1 uncultured Armatimonadia bacterium
CGTCGCCCCCCCCGCCGGGGCAGCCCACGGGAGCGCGAACGGCGCCCAGGCGACCTCGTGCCCCTTGTCGGCCCAAGGCGTGTTCTCGGCGAGCTGGAAGCGGATCGTGAGGTGATGCTCGGAGCCGGGGGCGATCGCTTCGGGCTTCGAGAGCGGGATGGAGACGTCCTCGTTGCGGCCGGGTCCGGTGGTCAGCCGGGAGAGCGAGCCCGAGGTGACCACTGAGCCATCGTCGTCGGAGATCTCCCACACCACATCGAGGTGCGACAGATCCGAGAAGTGGTAGCGGTTGGTGACCCGGAACGCGCCTGCGGCGAGGTCCACCGCTTCCACAAGCACCGGCTGGAGGACATGCTTGTATTCATCGCAGCACGGGTGCGGCACTCGGTCGGGGCCGATCATCCCGTTGATGCAGAAGTTGTAGTCCGTCGGGCTGTCTCCGAAATCACCGCCGTACGCGAAGTACTCGATCGGCTCGGTGCTCTCGGGCTCCTCGACGCTGTCGAGATCGAGCCAGAGCACCGACGTATCGGGCGTTCGGGAGGCGTCGCGCAACTCGCTCTCCGAAAGAGCCCGGTCGTAGACGCGCGCCCGGCGGATGAGGCCGCTGAACTCCTTCTTCGTCTCCGCGTTGCGGCCGATGCACGGCGGGTGGTCGCACCGCCCGATGGGCCCCTCGTGCGCCGCCGAGGCGGCGAGCGCGCCCTCGACGTACAGACGGAGTTCCTTGCCGTCGTACGTGCCCGCGACGTGATGCACGGACTCCGTCCAGCCCGAGGGAACCGGAGCGCTTACGGCGACCGGCCGCTCGCTGTGGATGCGGAACTCGACGCGTCCGTCGACGGTCTGCCCGAGGCAGTACTGCCGGTCGCCCTTCGTGATGAAGGGCATCGGGGCGTCAGCGCGGGAGGGACGCACCCAAGCCTCGAGGGTGATCCGAGAGCCGTCTCCGCCGATGTTCAAGCTGTGGTCGCACGGGACCGCGATGTAGGCGTTGCGGAGCCCCTCGCCCGCGGCGAGCGCGTCGGTCTCGCCCTCGACGAAGCACTCCAGGCCGAGCGGCGAGGCGTCGCGCACGATGGGCCTCGGTTCGAAGGTCGTCCGAAGTCCCTGGTCCACCCAGTCCCAGATGCAGCCGCCCTGCAGGCCCCGGTGCGAGCGGATCGCGTCCCAGTACTCCTTCAGGTTGCCGCAGCTATTGCCCATGGCGTGAGCGTACTCGCACATGATGAACGGTCGGTTGCCCCGGGTGTCTCGCTCCCGCTCAATGAGCGCCTCCACCGTGGGGTACATGCAGCTCCGGACGTCCACGCCGAGGTTGTCACCGGCCTCGCAATAGTGCACAAGTCGGCTCGGGTCGTGCGCGTGCATCCAGGCCGCCATGGCCTCGTGGTTCGGCCCCCAGCCGGACTCGTTTCCGAGCGACCAGAGGATCACGGAGGGGTGGTTCTTGTCGCGCTCGACCATGCGCGCGCCGCGATCGACGAACATGTCGCGCCACTCGGCGTCCTTCGTGAAGCGGTCCCAGTAGTGGTGGGACTCGATGTTCGCCTCATCGATGACGTAGAGGCCGTACTCGTCGCAGAGGTCGTACCACTCCGGGTCGTTCGGGTAGTGGCAGGTGCGCACGCAGTTGATGTTGTGTCGCTTCATGAGGAGGATGTCCTGGAGCATCAACTCGCGCGTCGGGGTCTTCCCGCGGTCCGGGTCGTGGTCGTGACGGTTCACCCCGCCAAGGAGCACCGGCTGGCCGTTCACGAGCATCAGCCCGTCCTTGAGTTCGACCTGGCGGAACCCGACTCGACAGCTCTCCGACTCGATCACCTCGCCGGCGTCGTCCCGGAGCGTGAGCACGAGCGTGTAGAGGTACGGGTCCTCCGCCGACCACTTCCGTGGGCCGCGGACCGTCTCGGAGAACCGCGCGGTCGCCTCCTCCTCCGGCGCGATCTCCAGGCGGCGCGCGGGGATCTCGGCGACGGCGCGCGCCTCGGCGTCGAAGAGCGTCGCCTCAAGCGAGCACGCGCGCGTCTCGAAAGTCGAGTAGTTCCGCACGATCGCGCGCACCTCAAGCGACGCGTTCGTGTAGCTGGCGTCGAAATGCGTGGTCACCGCGAAGTCGCGGATGTGCGTCGCGGGCGTGGAATACAGATACACGTCGCGGTAGACCCCGCTCAGGCGCCAGTGGTCCTGATCCTCGAGGAACGTCCCCACCGACCAGCGGTACACCCGCAGGGCCAGTACGTTCCGGCCCGGTCTCAGCTTCGCCGTCAGCCGGAACTCCGCCGGGGTCATCGAGTCCTGGCTGTAGCCGATGAACTCCCCGTTGAGCCAGGCGTAGAAGGCCGACTGCACCCCCTCGAACACGAGAAACACCTCGCGCCCCGCCCACGCGTCCGGGGTCTCGAACTCTGTCACGTAGCAGCCGACGGGGTTGAACGCCGGGTTCGTCCCGGGCGGCTCGGCGCCGTTCAGGTTCCGGACGTTCGTGTACATGGGGATGTCGTGACCCTGACACTGCCAGTTGCTCGGAACCGCGATGCTCGTCCACCCCGACAGGTCCGCTCCGGGCAGCCAGAAGCCCTCCGGCGCGTCGGACGGACGCTCGGCGAGCCGGAAGCGCCACTCTCCGTTGAGTGAGCGATAGTACGGCGAAGCCGCCCGATCACAGGCCAAGGCTTCGGTCTTGTCCGCGTAGGGAACGAGCGTGCAGTGAGGGGGCTCCTTCCCCATCCCGAGCATCTTGGGGTTCTCCCAGTCGTTCGGTGAGATCGAGATGCGGAGCTGCGGTGTCTCGGGCATCGGGCTTCCCTTTCGCCAGGTCGCGTCAGTCTATGCGGAGCCGCCGACCCGCTCTGGCGGAGCAAGGGGCGCCCACAAGGCGTACAGGGTGGAGAACAACGAGGTCGCGGTCAAGCGGTTCGGTGCGGGAGGCGCGGCTAGAACTCCCAGAGCCCTCCGACGTTCACGTAGAGGCCGGCGGCTCCGTTCGCGTTGTCGCGGAGCGCGCCAAGCATGAGGCCCCACTCATCCTCGCCGCCGAACGTCCAGTTGAGCCCCGCGGACGCGGCGCCCGTCGGACCGCTGATCCAGTCCGCGATCCAGGTAAGATGGTCGTTCCGCGAATACTCGGCTCCAGCGAAACAGAGCCACCCCTCCGCATAGGCCGCTCCGTAGTGATACCGCCAGAGGTCGTCTTCCTGGGTCGCGACGATGCAGTGGAACGCTTCGTGAAGCCGGTTCGGATCCAGCCCGGCCGTCCCGATCGCCAACGTGAACGGGCCGCTCGAGTCGATTCGCCACTTGGCGTTGAAGAAACCGCCCGAGCCGTCCAGCGCCCAGTCATAGCCGAACTCCACATGCTCGAAGAGAGAGACCTCGTTTTCCTGCACCCAGTCCGCCGCGGTGACGTTCGCGAGGTCGTACATGGCGCCCCCGAAGTCCAGGTAGGCGGTGTCCTCGTCGCAAACGTCCGCCGTCGGGATCTGCACCAGCGCGCACGGCGCCGCGAT
>CAZCER010000603.1:0-3504 GCA_964497385.1 uncultured Armatimonadia bacterium
GGGCGCCCGCGCGAGAGGTGCCTGCGGATGAGCAAGGGAAGCGTGCCCTTGCGTTCGCCCTGTCTGACGGGGAGTGATCGGTGTGTCCGAAGGCGCGTATCTGGTGAGCGACGACGGCGAACTCGTTGCGATGGACTCGGCGCCGTACGCCAACGAGGACCTGCTGCAGCGGCTTGTTGCCGACTACCCCGCCCTTCTGCCCGGCGCGCAGATGACTCCCGAGGCCCCGAGACGGTGGCTTCTCGTCTCCCGCGAGAAGTCCGTGCCCGACCAGGCCGACTCCGGGGGACGCTGGTCACTCGACCACCTGCTGATCGACCAGGACGCCATCCCCACGCTCGTGGAGGTGAAGCGGGCGTCGGACAGCCGCGCGCGGCGCGAGGTCGTTGCGCAGATGCTCGACTACGCCGCGAACGCTGTGCGCTACTGGTCGGTCGACGAGGTGGTGTCCGCGCTCGACGCGGAGTGTGACCGCAGAGGCGTCTCGCGGGAAGAGACACTCGCCGAGTTCCTTCAGGACGACGGTGGGGGCGAGAGCTTCTGGGAGCGGTTCGAGACGAACCTCCGCGCCGGGAAGGTGCGCATGCTCTTCGTGGCTGATGAGATTCCGCCGGAGTTGCTGCGGATCGTGGAGTTCCTGAACGAGCAGATGGACCCCGCCGAGGTGCTCGCGGTCGAGATCCGGCAGTACGTTGGAGGCCAACAGCGGGCGCTCTTCCCGCGCCTCCTCGGGCAGACCACCGAGGCACGCCAGCGCAAGTCATCGGGCGCTCGCGGGGCAAGGCGGTGGGATGAGGCGAGCTTTATGGAGGAGATCGCCGATCGGCAGGGCGACGAGGCGCGCGCCACGGCCGCGCGCATCCTTGCGTGGGCGCGCGCCAGCCACTTGCGCATCCGTTGGGGCCAGGGCAAGACCGACGGCTCGTTCATGCTCTTCTGTGACGAGCGAGGAACGTCCCATCACCTCGTCGCCGTATGGACCAACGGCGGAGTCGAGGTTCAGTTCCAGTACATGAAGGCGCAGCCGCCCATGGACAGACCCGAGCGCCGCATTGAGCTGCAGCGTCGGCTCAACGACATACCCGGCGTCCGGATCACCGACGCGCGTCTGGAACTCCGGCCCAGCGTGCCGCTCGCGGCGCTGTGCGACGATGAAGCTTTGGCGACGCTGCTGAACGCGTTCGACTGGGTGCTGGAGCAGGTGCGAGGCGGCGCTCCGGGTTAGGGCCTCTACACCCTCCCCGCGAGCACCAAGATGAGCGGCGAGAGCATGATGCCCGCGCCGTTGGTGAGAAGCCAGACGGTGTTCGCGAGGTCGCGCTCGAGGTCGAAGAGGTTCACAAGCACCAGCGCGAAGATGGCGGCGGGCATGCAGGCCTGGATGAAGACGACCTGAGCCGAGAGGGCGTCGAGGAGTCCGAGGGGGCGCATCAGCCAGATCACCAGGAGCCCCAGCGCCGGCGTGATGGCGAACTTGATGACCCCGATCGCGGCCGTGTGCTTGAGGAAGGCGCGGATGCGCGAGAAGTTGAGCGTCATCCCGATCGCCGCCAGGTAGACGAAGGTCGTGACCGGCACGAGGTAATCGGGGACGTACTCGAAGGCGGCGGGCCGGCCCGGGCCGCTCAGGCTCAACAGGATTCCCGCCGCGACGGCGATCAGGCAGTTCCGGCTCGCCGGGTCGCGCATGTTCTCGAGAAAGAGCCGGCCCGCCGAGGCGCTCCCGGCAGAGGAGTAATGGCGCCCGACCAGCAACCCGAAGGTGAAGAAGAGCGGGTAGAAGTACAGCGTGTACATCGTCGCCGTCGCGAAGCCGGCCTCGCCGGCGAGAACGAACGCGAGGAACGTCCCGAACGTCGGTCCCTGATTCGAGAACATGCTCGTGCCGACCATCGAGCCCGCGCGGTCTCGCGGCGTCCCGCGCATCCGCGCGACGAGAGCCACCGGCGCCGCGGATAGAAGCGTCAGGGCGGTTCCGATGAGAGGCAGCAAGAGAATCCTCGGACTCGCGAACGACTGCGACCAGAGCGCGAGCACGATGTTCATGGGGTCGAGCCAGATGAGGCCGATGCGAGTCAACTTCCGCGAGAGCGCCGTCGCGTCGCTCTGGCGGAGTTTCACGAGATAGCCGACGGTGAGGGCCGCCGTCATCACGACGAGCGGGAACGTGAAGCGGATGAGTTGGTCCGGAGTGAGGGGCAAGTCGGGGATCACCGGTTGTCAGGCGTCGGTCGGGTAGTCGGACTCGTCCGGGGCGAGCAGCACTCCGTCGCAGGCTTCCGCGCCAGGCTCGCGTGGCCCATGATGGCGCAACCGCGGCCCGCCGCGCACCGGACTCACTCAGCGGGGCGGGCCGCCCCCGAGAGAGCGGCCCGCTCAAGGAATTCCGTCACGTCGGCGCTCTCACTAGAGTTCGGCCGCCGCGATCAGAGCGTTCGCAAGCGGAGTGGCCACGGCTGCGTTGCCGGTGGCGTTCGGGTGGGACTCGGCGGAGGAGTGATCCCGCTCGTAGTCGTAGCGGAGCATGTTCGCCGTCGCGCTTCCGTCGTCGGGCTGCGCGAGGATGTCGAAGATGTCGACGCAGCGGAGGTTCGAATGCCCGCTCAGGTAGGCGTCGCTGGAGATCCAATCCGCGAAAGCCCGGGCGTTCGCGGCCTGCGTGGCGTCGGTCTCCAGACGGTGGAGCGGCGGGATCGACATGACGACGAAGACGTGGTCCGGATGGGCGTCGAAGACGTCCCGCATGTCTTCATAGTAGTCGTGGAACTCGGCGAGCATCGCGGCGTCGGTGATGGCGGCGTTGGGGAAGCACGACTTGAACGCGATCACGCGGTAGTTGTCCAGGATGAGGTTCCGGGCCGCCACCGCGTCCGCCGCGGAACTCGTCCACAGATAGTGCAGGCCGCTCGGGTCGGTGTCGTCATTGGGGATGGCGTAGTTCGCGCCCGTGTCGGCGCCCGTCGCGTCTCGCAGACCCTCGCCGTTATAGCCGTGGTCCCAGAGTTCCCAGTTCGTGCCGTGCGCCGCGTTGTAGGTGGAGAAGACGCCTCGCATGCCCGCGTCGATGAAGCCCTGCCCGGTCGAATGGTGAAGGAAGAAGACGCGATCCTCCGCGTCGGTCGCCGGGCCCGAGCCGCCCATCGCGAAGCGAACCGCGTCGGCGTTGCAGAACCCAGCCTCGCCGCCGGTCTGGTTCGAGAACTCCACGTAGCCGTCGGTTCCCGCCGCGAACGCATGATCGCCGAGGTGGTGCCAGGCGTTTCCGTTCTCCTGGAGGTTCACGTAGTAGGTCTGGTCGCCTCCCGTTGAGTCATGCACCGTCACGGGCTGGTTGGTGGTGCGGTTCTCGGCCGCCGACCAGTAGATGGAGACGGCGTAGGTCCCCGCTGTCGCGATCGTAGGGGTGAAGCGGACGGTCCCGGCCGGCTCGTCCGAATGGAGGAAGAGGAAGTCGGCGCCGTAGCAACCGTTGCCGTCGCCCGCGCCGGCGGTCTGCCAGTCGCC
>CAZCER010000604.1:0-548 GCA_964497385.1 uncultured Armatimonadia bacterium
CGAGTTCTCGGCGTCGAGTTCGCGCGCCAGCCGCGCGGCGAGGTCCTCGGACGAGGCTTCCGCGTCGAGCCCGATGGCGGAGAGGGCCTGAGTCGCCGCCTCGAGGAAGCCGGCCAACACGTCCGCGGGGATCGCGGCCGCAAGCAGCGCGGCGGTCTCCGAGGCGTCCGCGCCGCGCGTGTACGCGTCCTGCACGCTCCGCCACGCGCTGTCGCGACGCGGCGATCCTTGCGAAGAAGAGGTCCCCACCCGAGTCCCTCCCGCTACTCGGCGTCCCACAGCCTCAGGGAGCCGACCAAGTCGCGCACCGAGGCAAGCCCCTCGTTCGCGCAGAAAGCGGCGATCCCTTCGAGCACCTCCAGGTACACCGAGGGGTCGACCAGCGACGCGGTGCCGACGGCGACCGCGCTCGCGCCGGCGATGAGGAACTCCAGCGCATCCTCGGCGCAGCCGATCCCTCCCATGCCGATCACAGGGATCGAGACCGCTCGGGCGGCCTGCCACGTGCAGCGAACGGCCACAGGTCGGATCGCCGGCCCGGAGAGCCC
>CAZCER010000604.1:558-3504 GCA_964497385.1 uncultured Armatimonadia bacterium
ACGCGCGCTCGCAGGCGCTCGCCGTGGGCTGCGGCGACGTGGTGGCCATCGCGACGCCGGCCTCCCGCGATTGCCTGCGCCGCGAGGCATTCGGCCGCACGCGCACGGTCGGGTGGGCCGGCGCGTCCGCACGTCGATCGACATGCCCACGAGGGTGTTGATCGCCGACAGAGCGTCCGCGCCCGAGGCCTCCGCGGCGCGGGCCATCTCGGCGATGTCCGTCACGTTCGGCGTGAGCTTCACGATCAGGGTCCGCGGGAAGGCCTCGCGGACCGCTCGCGTCACCGACCCCAGCGCGTGCACGTCGGTCCCGAAGAGGATCCCCCCCGCTTTGACGTTGGGGCAGGACACGTTGAGTTCGATGGCGTGCGCGGCGGGCGCTTCCGCGAGAAGCCGCGCGCAACGCACGTAGTCGTCGAGCGTCGCTCCGGAGACGTTCACGATGACGGGCGCGCCGAGCCGCTCGAGCCATGGGAGCTTCTCGGAGAGGACCCGCTCGACTCCGGGGTTCTGGAGGCCGATGGAGTTCAGCATGCCGGAGGGCGTCTCGGCGATGCGCGGCGGCGGATTGCCCTCGCGCGGCTCGAGCGTCGTTCCCTTGACCATGATGGCGCCGAGCCGAGAGAGGTCCACGAAGCGCGAGAGTTCGTCGCCGTAGCCGCAGCATCCCGAGGCGAGCATGACGGGATTCGCGAGGTCGAGCCCGCCGATCCGCACGCGCAGATCAACGGCCATGGGACCACCCCGGATCCACGTCGAGGCGCACCTCGCTCGCGTCAAAGCACGGTCCCTCGGTGCAGACGCGCACATAGCCGCCTGATGCGCGCGGAACCACGCACCCGAGGCACTGGCCCATCGCGCACGCCATCCGCGCTTCGAGCGACACCTTGCACTCGACGCCGCGCTCCGCCGCGAAGCTCGCGACAGCCTCGATCATCCGAGGCGGCCCGCACGTGTAGATCCTCCCGAACGGCTTCCGGGCGTGCCGCTCCCGCAGAAGGTCGAGCACGGTGCCGCGCTTGCCCTGCGTGCCGTCGTCCGTGGCGAAGAAGGCCGCGCGCACGGCCTCGAAGTAGCGGCGGAAGGGGAGAAGCCGACTGCTGCGCGCGCCGACCAGGACCTCCCACTCGCAGGCGTCCGCATAGCGCTCGAGGAGGCAGCGCAAGGGAGCGACGCCCACGCCGCCGCCCACGAGAGCCACGCGCGACTCGGGCTCAGGCGGGGGGAAGGCCGATCCCACAGGCCCGAGCACATCAAACACCTCGCCAATGGGCGCGTCCGCGAGCGCGCGGCTGCCCACGCCAACGGTCTGCACAAGGATGCCGAAGTTGTCGCCCGCGGTGAACGCGATGCTCATGGGGCGGCGGAGCAGAGGGTCGGTGCCGTGGCGCGGAACGCGGAAGCTCGCGAACTGACCGGGCAGCGCCGAGCGCGCGATGCGCCATCCGTCGAAGATCAGCTCATGAAGGCCGTCGGCGTCCCGCCTCTTGGCCACCAACTCCGCCTGGGAGCGCAGATCCTCCGCTCTCTCGGGTTCGGTCAACTCGCCTCCGCCTCTCAGACGAACAGCGCCGCCAGCTCCGCTCGCGTACGCCCCGCGGCCGCGGCCGCGGCCTCACGCCACCGGTTCGGATCGGCGGGGGAGGCGTCCTCCCATGCGTAGAGGATCGCGCGGGAGGAGTTCACGCAAGCGCCGAACGCGTCCGCGCCGAACGCCGGGCGAAGCTTCGCGATCTCCGCTCCCTGCGCGCCGACTCCGGGCAGGAGGAGAATGGAGTGCGGCATGCGGACGCGCAGGCTCTCGAGATCCGCGTACTGCGTCGCCCCGACGACCGCTCCGACCGTCGACCAGCCCGATTCCCCGACGAAGTCCTTGGCCCAGGCGCGCACGAGGTCGGCGACCGCCTCGCACACGCGGCGTCCGTCGGCGAGTTCGAGGTCCTGCAGTTCGCTCGCGCTCGGGTTGGAGGTTTTCGCAAGGATGAAGAGACCCGTTCCATGCTTGCTCGAGGCGTCGAGGAACGGGGCGATGGAGTCCGTCCCCAGATAGGGGTTCAGGGTGATGGCGTCGGCGCCGAGAGGGCCGTCCGGCGAGACCAGCTCGGCGTAGGCCTTGCTCGTCGAACCGATGTCTCCGCGCTTCGCGTCCAGGATGACCGGAGTCCCTGTGGCGCGCGCGGCGCGGCCGACGTCGACGAGGGCGTCCCACCCCGCTGCCCCGTGCGCCTCAAAGAACGCGATCTGCGGCTTCACCGCGCACGACTCGGCGGCGCAGGCCTCCGCGACGCCCGCGCAGAAGCCGCGGAGGGCCTCCGCCGGCGGCGCCTTCGCGAACTCGGGGATGCGTCGGATGCGCGCCAGGTCGGGATCAAGCCCCACCACCAAACGCGAGTCGCGCCGGCGCATCGTCTCGACGAGCGTGTCAGCGAAGTTGGACATGGTCGCCGCACCTCCCTATCGTTTGGCACAGCCGCCTGATCGAGCGCGGGCTTCCAGCCCGCTTGTCTCGCGACACCGCAGCGTTCGGGTGCGAGCGGGAAGCCCGCGCTCCGGCCTCCCACACCCCGCTACACCGCCGCGTACTGAGCGGACGGGGCCGGAAGCGGCGGGTTCGCGATGCGCCCGTGCACGGCGGCGTGGTAGTCCTGCAGCGCGGAGAGGTTCGGCGCTCCGGCTCGCAGGGCCTCGATCGCGGAGACGCAGGCCATCGCGCCGGACATCGTGCCGACCATCGTCACCTCGTACTGGATCGCGGCCATGCGAAGCATCCGCTGGTCCTCCATCGGCCCGCTGCCGGACGGCGTGGTGATGATGAGGTCGACCTGGCCGTCCTTGGTGGCCGTGAGGATGTTCGGGGCGGGCTCGGAGGCGCGTGGGGCGATGAAAGCCTCTATTCCGTGGCGCTTCAGGACCTTCTGCGTGCCGGAGGTCGCGAGCAGCCGGAAC
>CAZCER010000605.1:0-3494 GCA_964497385.1 uncultured Armatimonadia bacterium
ACCTCTCGCGCGGGCGCCCACCCGTCCCACCGCGAAGGCCCCGATGTTCAACCTTGCTTCAGTAAGGAGCCCGATGCCTCCCAGATTCAACATAACTTGAGCAAACCCCATTCCGGGCCCCATATTCAAGTTTGGCGTGTATACGGATCCCTCCCTGTCGCCTCCAGGGCGCAGGGGAAGCCACGCGCGGCGCGGAAACTCAGCGGAAGCCCGCCTCCGGCGGAGACCCTACGTCTGGTGCGTGATGCGTGTGTTATGCGTGGCCGCGATGCTCGCGACGCTCGTCGTGTCCCCCCGCTATGACCTGGCTCCCGGAGTGGACTCGCTCGAGGTCGCCCAGAGCCCCATCGAGTTGGACCTCACCGCGCTCTCCCCGCGGGAGGCCGCGGACGCAGCCGCGGGCATGTCCGTCCGGCTGCGCTGGCCGGAGAGCCGCGTGGCCCTCGTGACCGACCGCGGCGCGGACGGCGCGCTCCTGCTTCGTGTGCGCGCGGCCTCGGCCGGTGGAGCGAGACTGCTTGTGCACAACGGGCAAGCCGCCTACACCAAGAAGTGGGGGGACGGCCCCACGCACACGGTGAACGCGGACTTCGCCGTTCCGCTGCCCGCGGGTCCGCGGCGCGTGCTCGTTCTGGCGACCGAGGGCACTGTCGTACTGGAGAGGTACTCCCTCATGGACGCGACCGACGAAGTGGTCCCCGAGGACGCGGAGGTTCTCGAGGCGGACCCGGCCTTTGAGCAGCGCAAAATGGATGGCTACCGGGGCATCTGGTACTCCAACCAGGCCACGAACGACGAATACGTCTGGAAGTACAGCGGCGGCCTCGGCACCTACTGCGCGAAGCACATCCCTCTCGCCGTCTACGCCCCCGAAGTGAACAAGACGTTCTTCGTCTACGGCGGGAGGGCCGAGGACGCGAACCGCCTCCTGATGATGGTCGGCTGCTACGACCACGCCACAGGCCTCGTGTCCCGGCCGACCATGATCCTCGACCGCAACACGGTGGACGCCCACGAGAACCCGGTGCTCTCCATCGACGCCGACGGCTACCTTTGGGTCTTCCCGGCGAACCACGGACCGAGACATCCATCCTACATTTTCCGGAGCGCCGAGCCCTACTCGATCGAGGCATTCGACTTGGTCGCCGTCACGAACACCTCGTACCCGCAGCCCCACCATATCCCCGGCAAGGGGTTTCTCTTCCTGCACACCATCTACATGGGTGGACGCATGCTCCACTGGATGACCAGCGCGGACGGGTTGACGTGGTCCGAGCCGGAGCCCCTGGCGATGATCGAGATGGGTCACTACCAGGTCAGTTGGGAGAAGGACGGCCTCGTCGGAACCGCGTTCAACTACCACCCCGAACCCGACGGACTCAACTTCCGGACGAACCTCTACTACCTTGAGACCCGCGACATGGGCCAGACCTGGACCACCGCGGGCGGGGCGCCTATCGAGGCGCCTCTCCGCGAGGTCGTGAACCCCGCCCTCGTGCGCGACTATGAGGCCGAGGGGCTCAAGGTCTACATGAAGGGGCTCAGCTTCGACGCTCAGAGCCACCCCGTGATCCTCTACGTCACGAGCGGCGGCTGGGAGCCCGGCCCCGAGAACGGCCCGCGCACGTGGATGACCGCCCAGTGGACCGGCGCCGAGTGGCGTTGCCGCGAGATCGCGGAAGCCTACAACAACTACGACACCGGGTGCCTCCACATCGAGGAGGACGGGACCTGGCGCCTGATCGCGCCGACCGACCTCGGTCCGCAGCCGTACAACCCCGGTGGCGAGATGGTCATGTGGGTGAGCCGCGATGAGGGTGAGACGTGGGAGCGCGTCCGTCAGCTCACGCACCATAGTCCGTACAACCACACGTATGCGCGGCTGCCGAAGAACGCCCATCCGGGGTTCTGCGCCTTCTGGGCCGACGGCCACGGCCGTCAGGAATCCGAGTCGCGCCTGTACTTCTGCACCCAAGAGGGGGACGTGTACCGCCTTCCCGCGAAGATGACAGGAGACTTCGCTTCGCCGGAGAGGGTGGAGTGACGCAGTGCATTGGAGGAGATGATCGCATGCGCTCGATGGTCCCGCTTCTCGCCCTAGCGCTTCTTCTAGCCTCTGCCGCCTACGGTCAGGACCAGGCGCCCGAGCCGGCTGAGCCGCCGAGCGCGGACGCTCTCGTGAGCGCTCTCGCCGACTGGGACGCGGAGACCGCCGACGCCATCCTCGCCGAGGACGCGCTCTTCGTCGGCGATCTTCCCTTCCTGCCCGACCTCCAGTTCGCAGGCAAGCGCGAACTCATCGACGCCCTCGCGATGGCGCCCGACGCCGGGCTCGAGGACATCCGGCTCACCGCCGCCTCGGACCCTCCCGGTCAGGGCGTCCTCGTCCGAGCGACCCTGCCGGGCCACATCGCGGCGGCCGAGAAAGACATGGAGTTCTTCGGAGCCGCGACGCTCATCGAGAACGAATGGAAGCTGGTCTTCGGCGCGCTCCTCGAGCCTGAGGACGGAGACGTTCCGGACGGCGTGGCGACCATTATGGACGACATCGAGACGGACGAGAAGACCGGCATGCAGGCCGCTCTCGACTACTGGGCCGACGACCCCAGCGCGGCGCTCGTGACTTCCAGCGCCTTCGCGATGTGGATGCCCGACGCCGCGGCCGTGGCCCAGACCGTCGCCCAGTGGGCTCCGCCCGCGGATGTGAAGGTGCACCGCGAGCGCGAGGTGACGTGTGGGGCGCGCGCCGCCCTCGTGAGCTTCGCGTCGGAGTTCGTCACCGGCAATGAGCGGGCGCTCTCCGAGAACCTCGTCTGCCTGGTCAAGGTGGGCGACGAGTGGAAGGTCGTTGCCTTCATCGCCGACCTGGCCATGAAGCCCCTCGCCGCGGAGGAAGAGGCCGAGGAGGGCGAAGCCGAGGAGTAGGCGGCTTCGGACGCGCGCAGGAATACGCCACAGGCCCCGTCTGATCCGGGCGGGGTCTGTGGCGTCTCTGTCGCCATGGGACCTTGCCGCGAGGGCATGCGCGTTCCGCCGCATGTGCGTCTCCGGAAAACCACCCACACGGCTCGCCCGTATCCCCTTCGCCGCCCGGATGAGGCAGTCGCTCGCCGCGGCGCGGAGGTGGTAGCCATGACGGTTCGACGCACCCTCGCTTGCTCCGCTCTCATCGCGCTCGCGTGCGCTCCGGCCGCCCTTGCCCAGGGCGGCGACGACAAAGCCGGGGCGCTCCTGCTCATCCCGCTCGTGCCGCTTCTGGGCGCTATGATCCAGCTCTTCATGGCCGCCCTGTTCCCCTCGACCGTGAAGCGCCTCTCAGAGGCGTTCCGTGTTCACCTCGACGCGACCCTCGGCTGGGCCGCGCTCGCCTCGGTCCTCGTCGCCATCGTGTGCGGGCTCGCATCGGCCGTCGGCGGCGAGGGCGGCAAAGCCTTCGCCGGCCTCGTGTTCGCGGTCGTGTTCCTCCTGTCCCTCGGAGGCGCGGCGGGCTTCAC
>CAZCER010000606.1:0-3484 GCA_964497385.1 uncultured Armatimonadia bacterium
GGCGATCTCGTTGTTGAGCTGCGCGATCTGCTCGAGCAGCACGTTCACCTGCCGGACCGTGCTCTCGACCTCGTCGTTCAAGAGTTCGCGGTACTCCTTCAGAGTGGCGTCGATGCGCTGGAACTCCTCGGAGAGCGCGAGGGCCGCCTCCTGGACCTCCTGGCGGTTGGCGTCCTCCTCGGGGGCGAGCGAGAGGGCCTGCCAAGACTCGAAGAAGTTCGTCACCAAGACGTCGAGCCCGCCCTCGTTCGGTTGGACGAAGATGTTCTCGATCTGCGCGTAGGTCGCCACGTACTGGTCGAGGCGGCCCTGCGCCGAGAGGTTGGTGCGCGTCTGGCGGGCGAGGAGTTCGTTCTCGGCGCGCGTGACGGCGGCGGTCGTGACTCCCGTGCCGAGCTGGGCGGCGGTCCCGGCGGGGGCGAGGCCGGGGACCCAGAGCGGCGTGGTGGCCACCATGGTGGGAGACTGACGCGAGTAGCCGGGCGTCGAGGCGTTCGTGACGTTCTGGCCCGTCACGTCGAGCCCGTAGCGCTGGGTCACGATCCCCCGCTTGCCGATCTCGAGTCCCATGAAAGTGGATCGCACGCGTCACCTCGTTCCGTCGCGCCGTGGTTTCTCAGGCGCGCTTGTCGAGCACCGACGGCTTCCGGCCGCCGCGAGGCTGTCCGGGCGGGCCGTACGTGTTCTTGCGGTCCTCCCGCTCGGTGATCCCGGCAAGGAGGGCGATGGAATGCTGGGTCTGTTGGAGAGCCTGGCGGATGAGGACCTCGTTCTCGCGGTTGAGGCGGCCCAGCCGCTGGGTGAGGTCGCGGATGGCGTCGTGGATGCGCCGCCCCTCGGTCGCGAGATCGGCCGGGAGCGCCTGACAGATCTCGAGAAGGCTTGCGCCGTCCGGCGCGCCGGCGGCTTTGGCGAGGGCGGTCGCGGCGTCGACGCGCGTCCGCTCCAGGTCGCCGAGGCGCGTGAGGAGCGCGTCCTGCTCGCGCACGCTTCCGAGGAACGCGTCATGGTCCACGGCCACGAGGGCGGCGTTCTCGTCTTCCGAGAGCGCGACGAGGGCTTCGAGAAGCCTGCGTTCCTCCGTGAGCAGGCTGGTGAGAGCGCTGAAGAGGTCCGTCATCGACGACCACCTCCCCCGCCCCCCACAGGCCCGGCGCAAATGACAGAGCGTCTCCGCGGACGGGAGGATCCGGCGGAGACGCCCACATGATGGTCCAGGCGGGCTCGCCCGAGAGCGAGCGCTACAGGACGATGCTGAGTTGGCTGGCTATCTCCTCCGGGTTGATCTCGTACGAGCCTTCCGCGATCTGGCGCTTGAGGGAGGCGACCAGATCCTGCCGGATCTCCGGTGAGGACTGGAGCACGGCGATCGCCCGGCGCACCTCCAAGGCCGTGGAGGAGAGTTCGACGGCGTCGCGCTGACCCGAGGCGGCGGCCGAGGCGCGAGCGCCCCGATCCGACGACCGGACCTCGTCGCCAGGTCGGCTCGCCCGTTGCGTATACGCCTGCATGGCGTCCTGAAGGTTCTTGTTGGTTATCAGCATGGCTCACGCCCCTGTCTCGGGGAGAGGGATGGTCCGGCAAGGTTGACTTCACCCCGGTCGGAAGGGTTACCTCCCGGCCGGACGCCGGATCGTCCGCACTAAGCATCGTCCGGTACAGGTATCGGCCGCGAACCTGGTTTGCCTTAGCTCTGATGGCCGAGCGAGACACGGCGTTCTCCCTTGTTCTCTCCCTTGCCCCTAGGACGCGGTTTCAAACGGTTGTCCGGCCTTGGCGGCGGCCCCCATGGGCTTATAGGCCCTGGCGGCGGTTGCGGGGGCCGTCTCCGCGGCCTCCTTCAGCCATGGCATGCGTTCCGTCATGTCGTCGTAGAGGATCTTCCAGAGCCCGAGTCCGCCCTCGTCGGAGATCTCGCGGGCGGTCTCCATGTCCACAAAGCCCTCGAACATGTCCTCGGCGTGGCCGCCGTGGAACATCGGGTTCTTGTCGATGGTCTTCCGCATCTCGCGGATCATCTGGTAGATGAGGAAGCTCTCGAACTCCTTGCAGGCCTTCCTGAGGCCCTCGGCGTCCTCGCCGAGCCCCTGAAGGCCGGCGCGCATGTCCGTGAGGGCCGCACCGCGCTCAAAGCGCGTCTCCGTGGCGCTCCGGGCCACGATGCCCGCCTCGCGCGCCAGTCCGTTCGCTCCGCCGCCGATCTCCATGGGCCTCACTGGATCTCCAGGTCGGCGAGGATGAGCCCCGCCGCCTTCATCGCCTGTAGGATGGCGATCATGTCTCTGGTCTGCGCCCCGAGGGCGTTGAGGCTGGCGATGACGTCCGAGATCGTCGCGCCGCCCCCGACGGGGATCATCGGTCCACCCGAGTCGGTGATGGTGATCTGCTCATTGGGGAGGACCACCGTATCGCCGCTCGAGAGAGGCGGGGGCTGGACGACGATGGGGTCGGGCCGGACCTCCACCTGCAGGGAGCCGTGCGAGATGGCCCCCGGGAGGACGCGGACGTCGCCGCCCATGACGATCGTGCCGGTGCGTTCGTTGATGACGATGCGGGCCCGGTTGTCGGGCTCGACGCGCACGTTCTCGACCTCGGCGATCATGTCGACCGCTGTGTAGGCGGTAACACCGGCGGCGCTGATCTTGATGGTCGAGGCGTCGATGGCGGCCGCCCGGAGGTCGGGGAGGGTCTCATTGACGGCCCTGGCGACGCGCGAGGCGGTGGTGAAGTCGGCCTCATAGAGAGAGACGAGGAGGCTGTTGCCCTCCATGAGGGTGGTGGGCACCTCACGCTCGACGTAGGCGCCGTTCGGGACATTGCCGGCGGTCGGGTGGTTCACCGTGGTCGAGCCGCCGCCGCCCCCGCCGCCCGCGACATAGCCCCCGAGGGAGACGGGGCCCTGGGCGACCGCGTAGGCCTCGCCGTCCGCGCCCTGGAGCGGGGTCTGCCAGAGCGTGCCGCCCTGGAGGCTCTCGGCGTCTCCGATTGAGGAGACGAGGACGTCGATGCGGTCGCCGGGTTTGGCGAAGGCGGGTAGATCGGCGGTGACGACGACGGCGGCCACGTTCTCAACGCGGATGCTGGTGTCGCCTTCCGAGGCGATGCCCATGGCGCGAAGGGCGTTCTGGAGCATCTGGACGGTGAAGCCGGTCTGCTGGCCGTCGCCGGTGCCGTTAAGGCCGATGACGAGGCCGTATCCAAAGAGCTGATTGCCGCGCACGCTCGTGACGCGGGCGATGTCCTTGAGGCGGGAGCCGGTCGGGAAGCCGGGAACGGCGTACGTGTTCCCGAGGTCGTCGGCGGTGAGTCCGACGCCCGGCACGCCGATCTGACCCGCGAGCCCGCCCGTGGTAAGGGGCGCTGTGTCCTGCGGGGCGCCGGGCACCTCTTCCATCCCCTGCGCGAGCGCGGCGACGGAGACAAGAAGCGTCAAAGCCAGAGCGGTTGAGAGGCGCATAGCGTTTTGCCTCCTAGTGAAGATCGC
>CAZCER010000607.1:0-3454 GCA_964497385.1 uncultured Armatimonadia bacterium
GCGCGCCGGGGAAGAAGCCTCTCGTCGTTGCCCGACCGGGTCGGACAAACGCGAAGTCGGGCGCACGCACGGTGTCCGGGTGGCGCGCAAGCACGAACCCCGCCTCAGCAATGCGGCCCTCGCCCAGCGCGTGATCCTCGGCGAAGCGCCCCACTCTGAGAGCCACGCGCATGGCCACGAGCCCGTGCCTATCCCCCGTCGGTGGCATGAAGACGATCTCCCCCCGCACCAACTCGGTCTTGCCGTCCGGTTGCGGCATGGCGAGCAGTTCGTCTGCTGTCACCAAACGCTTCTCGGTTGCGACCGCCATGCTGATCACCTCACTCGCCAAACGGGCCGAACACGTAGGAGAGCGGCAACTCGAAGCCCGGCAGCACGTCCTCGCCAAGGAGACACCTGTCCTCGCTAAGGACTTCGCTCGACCCGTCGGACCGGTACACGCGCGCGGTGCGTCGCTCGGGATCCAGCACCCACACGAGCCGCGAGCCCGCAGCGAGGTACTCCCGCGCCTTGGTCTTGACTTCGGGCAGCGTGTCATCGGGAGACATCACCTCGACGGCAAGGTCCGGCGCGCCGGGGAAGAAACCACGACCCTCACGGACTCGCTCGGCCCTGGTGAACGCGACATCCGGAGCCCGAACGGTGTCCGGGTCTCGCCCAAGGATGAAGCCGGCCTCGCCTGAACTCGCCTGTCCTAGCCTCCGCTCCTCGACGAAGCCGCAGAGCTTGGCGGACACCCGCGCCACGGCTACACCGTGCCGATACCCAGTCGGCGGCATGTGAACAATCGCCCCCCGCACCAACTCGGTCTTGCCGTCCGGTTGCGGCATGGCAAGCAACTCGTCCGCCGTCACCAAACGCTTCTCGGTCGCGATCGTCATGTCGATCACCTCCGCCCGAGGTCCATTGTACTATGGATCCGACCCGATGCGCGTGACGCGAGAGAGGGTCTCCGGCGAGAGAAGACCGGTGGCCGGATCGTCGAGGAACAACGCGCAGTCCGGGTGCTCGCGCAGGATCGACGCCGGAACGCGGTTCGTGACCTCGCCCTCGAGCGTGTTGCGGACCGCCTCGGCCTTGCGCTCATCGGGGACCGTGCAGACGATCTTCCGAGCCGCGAGGATCTGGCGGACGCTCATGGAGATGGCGCGCGTCGGCACATCATCGAGCGTCGCGAACCAGCCCTCCCCGAGTTGTTGGCGGCGGCAGGCTTCGTCGAGATCCACGACGAGGTACGGCTTGGTCGTCTCGAAGTCGGCGGGAGGGTCGTTGAAAGCGACGTGGCCGTTCTCCCCGATGCCGATGCAGGCCACATCGACCGGGGCCTCCGCGATGAGCGCGTCGAGCCGTGAGCACTCGGCTTCAGCATCCGGCGCGTCACCCACAACGAAGTGAGCGGCCGCGAGCCCGGGCGCCTGATCGGCGAACCGCTCCTTGAGGTAACGCCGGAAGCTCGCCGGGTGCTCCGCCGACATCCCGACGTACTCGTCGAGGTGGAACATCGTGACCCTCGACCAGTCGATCTCCGGCTCGCGCACAAGCGCCTCGAGCATCGTGAACTGACTCGCGCCGGTCGCGAGGATCAGCCGGGCCGTTCCCTGACGCTGCAGAGCCTCGCGAAGCGCGGCCGCCGCCTCGGCGGCCGCCGCTCGTCCCATGCTCTCACGGTCCTTGGCCACGCGCACTTCCATGCCCGGTCACCTTCCCTGTGAGACGTTCAGTCCTCGTCCGGCTGCCACCGCACCCGCATGTAAGGGGAATCGTACCAAGCCACCGCCCCCCACTCGGCTTGCAGAGCCGTCCTGAGCGGACCGTGGCAATAGGGGCACTCCTCCGGAACGTCGCGCGAGCGCGCGATCCGGGCCAGGAGCGGCAGGAGCCACTGGACCACGCCCAGGACCGGGAGCAGCGCGCCGAGGACGGCTGCGGTGCGGCCGCTCATGCGCAACGCGTGGACCCCCAGAAACGCAAGCACCACCAGCACCCCGACGGCCATGCCCAGGCCGCGCATCGCGTTGCCCGACGGCTCGACCTCCGCGCCGCAGAGCGGACAGCGGATCCGCCCGGCGTTTCCGCGCGCCTCGCCGCCGCTCTCGTTTCGGTCGTAGGCGTCGGTCCCGGGGAATCGGCTGTCCTGCCAGAAACCGCGCAGTCCCGGGTCGTCCTCTTCGGAGCGCTGACGCGAGCGCCATGGATCGGCCAGCGGCCGGGTGAGCGCCTCATCCGACCCCAGCGTCAAGTCCGCGGTCACTGGACGATCCATCGCGGCCCCCCTCGGGGGCGCCTAGCCCTCGCCGTGGCGAACGGGATCCTCTATGTGCAGCTTGTGGCCCATCTTTTCCGCCTTCGTCCGCAGGTAGAAGAGGTTCTCCTCGGTGGGCGGTATCTCGATCGGCACGCGCTCGACGACCTCCAGTCCGTAGCCCTCAAGGGCAACGAGCTTCCGAGGGTTGTTGGTCATGAGGCGCATGCGGCGCACGCCAAGGTCGGCGAGGACCTGTGCGCCGAAGCCGTAGTCGCGCAGGTCGGCCGGCATTCCGAGTTGCTCGTTGGCCTCGACCGTGTCCGCGCCTTCGTCCTGCAGGTGGTACGCGGCTATCTTCGCGTGCAGGCCGATGCCGCGGCCCTCATGGCTCTGGATGTAGACAACGACGCCCCTGCCCTCCTCGGCGATGAGCTGCATGGCGCGCTCGAGCTGCCCGGCGCAGTCGCAACGCAGAGAGCCGAACACCTCGCCGGTAAGGCATGCCGAGTGAACGCGCACGAGCACGGGCTCGTCGGAGGTCACGTCGCCCATGACCAGCGCGATGTAGGGGGTGTCGTCAACGGTGGTCGAGTAGTCGATGATCTGGAACTCGCCCAGCTTGGTGGGAAGCCGCGCGGAATCGCCCCGCCGGACGAGCTTCTCGGTCTTGCGGCGGTGGGCGATGAGATCCTTGATGCTGGCCATTCCAACGCCCAGCCGGCGTCCCAACTCCTCGAGGTGAGGGACGCTTGCCATGTGGCCGTCCGGCCCCATGATCTCGCAGAGCACCGCAACCGGCGGCAGCCCCGCCAGGCGCGCTAGATCAACGGCCGCCTCGGTGTGCCCCGCTCGCTGGAGGACTCCCCCGTCAACCGCCTGAAGAGGAAAGACGTGTCCCGGCCGGCGGAAGTCCGCGGGGCTTGCGTCCGGATCGGCGAGCAGCGCGATCGTTCTGGCTCGGTCGTGGGCCGACGCTCCGGTGGACGTGCCGGTCATGGCGTCCACGGAGACCGTGAAGGCGGTGCGGTTCACCTCCGTGTTGTCGGCCACCATGAGCGGGATGTCCAACCGCCGAGCGATCTCACGAGACAGCGGCACATTGATGAGGCCGCGCCCGTGAGTGGCCATGGCGAGGACGCCTTCCGGCGTGATCTTGGCGGCGGCCATGATAAGGTCGCCCTCGTTCTCGCGATTCTCGTCATCGACAAC
>CAZCER010000608.1:0-3449 GCA_964497385.1 uncultured Armatimonadia bacterium
GGTGATGCGCCAGCCGTGGGCCCGGGCGCGATCGGCGAACATCTCGAGGATCACCGCCGCGACGTAGTCGATGTGGCTCTGTGTGTACACCCGCCTCGGGATCGCGAGCCGGACGAGTTCGAGCGGAGACGGGATCAGCTTCCCGGACTCGGGCAGGTTCTTCCCGAACATCACCGAGCCCATCTCCACGCCGCGGACGCCGCCGCGCACGTAGAGGTCGTTCACGAACGCGATCCCCGGAAAGCGCTCCGGCGGGATGTGCGGGTAGAAGGCCTTCGCGTCCACATACACCGCGTGCCCGCCCGGCGGGCGGACGATCGGGACGCCGGCCTCGATGAGCTTGTTCGCGAGGTACCGCACACTTGCGAGGCGATACTCGAGGTAGTCTTCGGAGACGACCTCGCGTAGGCCCTGCGCGATCGCTTCGACATCCCTCCCCGCGAGACCCCCGTACGTCGGAAATCCCTCGGTGAGCACCAGGAGCGACCGGGCGCGCGCGGCGAGGTCCGGGTCGCGCATCGCGAGGAACCCACCGATGTTCGCGAGCCCGTCCTTCTTCGCGCTCATCGTGCAGCCGTCCGCGAGTGAGAAGACCTCCCGCACGATCTCCTCGACGGACCGACGGGACTGCCCGTCCTCGCGTAGCTTAATGAAGTACGCGTTCTCCGCGAACCGGCAGGCGTCGATGAAGAACGGGACGCCGAACGCGTGGTAGGTCTCCGAGACCGCCCGGATGTTCGCGAGAGAGACCGGCTGCCCGCCCGTGGAGTTGTTGGTGATGGTGATCATCCCGAGCGGGACGTTCTCCGGGCCCACGCTCTCGATGTGGTTCCGGAGCGCTTCGACATCCATGTTCCCTTTGAACGGCGCCTCGGTCGCCGGTTCGAGCCCCTCGGGCACCAGGAAGTTGTCGGCCGTCGCCCCGAAGAACTCCACGTTCGCCTTCGTGGTGTCGAAGTGCGTGTTGCTCGGGATGGACTTCCCACGCTCCGCGACAAGGCTGAACAGAAGATGCTCCGCCGCGCGCCCCTGGTGGGTCGGGACCACGTGCTCGAAGCCGAAGAGTTCGCGCACGCGGGCCTCGAACCGGAAGAAACTCTCACTGCCGGCGTAGGACTCGTCGCCGCGCATCATGGCGGCCCACTGCTCGGAACTCATCGCGCTCGTGCCGCTGTCCGTGAGAAGGTCGATGAGCACGTCCCGGGCGTGGAGCTTGAAGACGTTGTACCGAGCGGCCTCGAGGGCCGCCGCGCGGGTGGGGGCGTCCGTCATCGCGACGGGCTCGACGGTCTTGATGCGGAAAGGCTCGATGATCGGGCGCTGCATGACGGGGCCTCCTGGATGACGCCTGGTAACACGCTCCGCTCAGAGATTGCCGCGGCGCGGCGGCCGTCCTCCCGGCAGCCCGGAGGGAATCGGGAACGCGCCTTGACACCTCGAGATGAAAGCGGTAGGGTTCTGCCGGCAAGACATTGCCGGTTCGCCCGGTAAGCGGCGGTCGAACCGGCTCCCTGGCCCGGCGTTGCCGGGCGCGGTATACTTCCGCTGGCGCCCGTCGGCGACCCTACGGGCCACCCCTCAACCGTTGGAGGTTCCCCAGAATGCCGGACACTGTCGCGGATGTACTCAAACTAGCCAAGGAAGAGCGGATCGAAGCCGTCGATTTCAAGTTCGTCGACCTCCCCGGTCTGTGGCACCACTTCTCCATTCCCGCATGTCGCCTGGATGAAAGCGTCTTCGAGGACGGTCTTGGGTTCGACGGCTCGTCGATCCGCGGGTTCCAGAGGATCGAGGAGTCGGACATGCTCCTCATCCCCGATCCCACCAGCGCGAAGATCGACCCCATCCCGCAGGCCAAGACCCTCTCCCTCATCTGCAACGTCGCGGACCCGATCAGTCGCGAGTCCTATAGCCGCGACCCGCGCTACGTCGCGCAGAAGGCCGAGCGGTACCTGGGCTCCACCGGCGTCGGCGACACCTCGTTCTGGGGCCCCGAGGCCGAGTGCTTCATCTTCGACAGCGTCCGCTTCGACTCCGGCCCGAACTTCTCGTTCTACGAGATTGACAGTGACGAAGGCATCTGGAACTCCGGCCAAGAGGCCCCGAACACCGGCTACCGCCCGCGTCTCAAGGGAGGCTACTTCCCCGTCGCCCCGATGGACAAGCAGCAGGACCTCCGCCAGGAGATCACGCAGATCATGCTCGACACCGGCATCGACGTCGAGGTCCATCATCACGAAGTCGGCACCGCCGGCCAGGCGGAGTTCGACCTGAAGTACGACACCCTCACCGAGATGGGCGACCGCGTCCTCTGGTACAAGTACATCGCCAAGAACGTCGCGCTCCGGCACGGGAAGACCGTGACCTTCATGCCGAAGCCCCTGTTCGGTGACAACGGCTCCGGCATGCACACCCACATCAGCATCTGGTCGGGCGGGAAGAACGTCTTCTACGACGTGAACGGCCCCTACGCCCAGCTCTCGGACACCGCGCTCTCGTTCATCGCGGGCATCCTCCACCACGCGTCGGCGCTGCTCGCCTTTTGCGCCCCCACCACGAACAGCTACAAGCGGCTGGTGCCGGGCTTCGAGGCCCCGAACCGCCTCGCCTACTCCCAGCGCAACCGCTCGGCCTGCGTCCGCATCCCGCTCTACTCGCAGAGCGAGAAAGCGAAGCGCATCGAGTTCCGCTCTCCGGACCCGTCCTGCAACCCGTACCTCGCCTTCGCCGCGATGCTGATGGCCGGCCTCGACGGGGTGCAGAAGAAGCTCCATCCCGGCGAGCCGGTCGACAAGGACATCTATGACCTTCCGCCGGAGGAGTCCGCCAAGGTCCCATCGCTTCCGGGCTCACTGGAGGCCGTACTCGACGCGCTCGAGGCCGACCACGAGTTCCTTCTGAAGGGCGATGTCTTCACGATGGACCTCATTGACATGTGGATCGGCTGGAAGCGCGAGAACGAAGTGGACGCCATGCACGTCCGCCCGCACCCGCACGAGTTCCACCTGTACTTCGACATCTGATGAGCCTTGCGCAAATGGAGCAGTTCGCGCGGGGTTCGGAGGGACCCCAACCGGCCCAAGTCAGACCCATGCCTCGCAATGGCTGGGCCGTGTTCGCGAGGTACGGGGCCGGTTTGGGGCCCACCGCCTTCGGCGGTCCCCCCAATGCGGCCCCTCCCGTACACCATTCGTGAAAGGCTCAGTAGCGTAGCACCGCAGCCGTAACGTAGGGGCGGGCCACCGCGCCCGCCCCTACGGGACCGTCCGCACCTCCCCGAACGTCTCCTCGAGCTGCCGCAGGGTCGTCGGCTCGAGGCGGGCGTCGGGTCGGATCGTGCAGGCCATGGTCGTGTACCCCTTGTGACGCTTCTCGTCGGTGTCGTTCGCAACCTGGACCACGAAGCGCCGTATGTCCTCATCCGAAGCCGCCCCGACCTCCACCTCCGT
>CAZCER010000609.1:0-3445 GCA_964497385.1 uncultured Armatimonadia bacterium
TGTGCCGCGTACTCCTCGTCGGTCATGCCGACAGGCATCCAGTCGTGCAGCGTTAGGAAGACGATCACCCCGTGCCTCTGCGCGAGTTGGACGATGGCGTCGGTCTGGCGCACGAGCTTCTCCGGGCGGTTCGAGAGGGCCAGCGCTCGGTTCGTGGGCGATCCCTCGTACCCACCCTCGGAGAACGGGGAGAAGTGCAGGATGCGCAGGACGTTCACTCCGTGGTCCCGCATGCGGCTGAAGTCGCGATCCCACACGAGCGGGTCCTCGTGCAGGGAGTACCACATGAAGCCCGTTTGGTTCGTGCCTGAGAGCACCGGCGAATGCCCGTTCACCGTTAGGCGGGAGCCCTCGATGAGCGGCGTCGGGCCCGAAGCGACGACGCTCGGGTCCCAGACAACGAAGGCGGTCTCACACCTATCTCGCGTCTCCTCGTCGACGACAAGCTCCGCCGTGACGCGATGGAAGTCGCCGGCGGGCGCGGATTCGAACGTGGCTGCGAAGACGCCATCGTTCGCCTCGACAACACTCTCTCCGAGCCCCTCGACGCTCAGCCGCACGGACGCCCCCGCCGCGGCTTGCGAGACCGTGCCGGAGACCGTGACGGGCTCACCGGGGCGGTAGCAGGCCCAATCCGTGCGCAGGTTCTCGATGTAGGTCGGTCGGGCGACGGCGTCCACGATCGCCGGCAGTGAGTCGGCAAGCAGGGCGTCCGAAGCGGTGAAGAGGTCCGCGTTTGTGGCGCCGAAGAGAGCCCAGCTCGACCCGGCGTACGGTCCGGCGAAGTTGTGCACGAGAGAGCCAACGGCGCCGCGCTCTTGGCCATGCGCGTCGAGAGCGTTTAGGAGGGGGATGCGGCGCGCCCACACGTTCGGGAAGACGGCGCTGTGACTTCCGCTGGTGGATACCGCCGCATAGCCATCGACGGCGACGCCCGCCTCCAGTCCGGCCGGGACGATGAACTGATCCTCGGCGGCCGCGATCGAGACGGTCCGGCGCAAGAGGAAGGCCGGATCGAAGACCTGGATCTGGTCCGGATCGAACTGGACCTGGTCGCCCGCCTTCCCGTAGCGCGTATTCAGCCGGCCGGACTGCGCGTTGTCGGCAAACATCTCCGCCGCGGTGATGGCGGCGGCCACAGGCGCCCAGCCGTCTCCGGCCGGGGTCATCGGGGCGTCGAAGGCGTAGCCGCCCATCGCCACAAGGCCGCCGCCGGACTTCAGGTACGCTCTGATGGGCTCCGCCGCGTCGGCGGGGAAGGCGGGACCGTACGGAAGGACCAGGGCGTCCACTGCGGCATCGCGGAGGGCGGTCGGGTGGGCAAGCTGGGCTCCGGAGAGGAGCGTCACGCCCCAGCCCGCGCGGCGCAGCGTTTCCGCTATGCGCACGGGATCGGAGCAACCAGGGGTGATTGGGAATGCGTCCGACAGAACGGCGACGGCGCCGCGTTCGGTCCGCTCAAACGCGGGCGGGTTGGCTGGCTCCAAAGCGGCCTGGCCTCCTTCACGCAATTCCAGTCTGAGATCGTCCACGGTCACGGTCATCGAGGCGAAGTTGAAGCAGAGCAGCATCGTCGATGCGGACGGCATGTCGCGCGTGCCTGGCCCGCGCGCCTCGAAGCGGAACCCCGAGACGGGCACGGTGACGTCGTAGGCGCCGGGCGCGAGCTGTCCGACAGTCCTCCCATCCACGAGGACTCCCGCCAGCCATGCGTCCCCGTCGGCCTCGTTGAGCCATACATGCATCGCGGCGCCGGCCGCGGCCTCGTGGATGTGAAGCCAGAATCGGACGGCGGTGGTCGCCGGAGGGACGGTGACCTCTCGTCGAAGGTTGCCCCAGTGCGGCTCGGCCTCGGCGTAGGTGACGCGCATCGCGGCCGCGCCTTCGTGGACCGTCTCCGTGTCACGGGCAAACGCGCACTCGACGCCCCCGTCAGGGTTGTAAGACCACGCGTCGGGGGTGTCGAGGGGGTCGATGACGATGGACTCCCCTTGCGTGGCCGCGGCGACAACGAGCACGAGCACGAACGCGAAGCGCAGTACGAGCCGTGGCGTCAAGGGATCAGCTCCTCGAGATCGGTCTGTGGGCGCCGGGGGTAGGTTCGCCCTGGCATGGCGAGGTCCTGGATGGAGCCGCCCCCTGTGGAACTGCGGAAGCCCTTTGGGCCCCCGCCGTCGGAGGATCGTCGCCGGAGGGAGGGCGCTAGAACCTCCATCCCTCGCGGTACTCTTTGGTGAGGAACTCCTCGGCCTCGGGGCAGTTGGGAATCTTCATGCTCACGGGGTCGTACTCCAGCGGCTGCCCGAGGCGCAGGGCGATGTTGCCGAGGAGGATCATCTCGGTCATGGGCCCCGCGTAGTGGAAGGTGGAGAGCGCGCCGGGGATGTCGCGAAGGTCCCCCGACTCGGCGCGCGAGACCCCGGTCTCGCCTTTGGACTCGAGCACCCATTCCTCCATGTGCCCGGGCGAGCGCGGGAGGAGTTGCGGGAGGGGGGTGTGGTCGAGGAGCACGCCGTCGGAGAAGACCTTCAGGCCCTGGCCGTAGTCCGCCAACGTGGCCTTCTCGCCGATGTAGAGGTTCCCGCCGGTGGGGAACACGACGTCGCTCGGAAGGTCCGCGGGTTTGGCGGGGATCAGCCCGCCGTCGTACCAGTACTGGTCGAACCCGTCTCGGCCGTGGCGCGGGCCGAAGGTCCACTTCACGATCGAGGAGTTGGGGAACGCCTCCTCCGTGGCTCCGTTCGTCTGGACGGTCTCGACGGAGAGCGGATAGCCCGGATCGAGCGCCCAGAACATGCCGTCCATCGTGTGGCAGGCGATGTCGCCGAGAGCGCCGGCGCCGAAGTCGTACCAGCCGCGCCAGACGAACGGATGGTACGCGTCGGATTTGAAGGGTCGCATCGGGCTGGGGCCGATCCAGACGTCCCAGTCGAGGTTTGGCGGGACATCGTCGCGGCCATCGGGGCGGCCCATCCCCTGCGGCCAGATCGGGCGGTCGGTCCAGGTGTGGATCTCCCGAATGTCGCCGAGCATCCCCGAACGGAGGACCTCGTAGACGACCCGCCAGTAGTCGCTCGCATGGCCGTTGTTGCCCATCTGGGTGGCGACGGGGTGCGTCCTGGCGGCCTTGGTCAGCGCGCGGGCTTCCCAGCATGTGTGCGTCAGCGGCTTCTGGGTGTAGACGTGCTTTCCGAGCTGCATCGCGATGATGGTGGCCGGGTAGTGATGGTGATCGGGCGTCCCAACCATGACTGCGTCGATGAGATCGGCCCGCTCGTCGAACATCCTTCGGTAGTCCTGGTAGACGAAGGCGCGGGGGAACGCGTCCTTGGCCTCGCCGATGCGGTCGAGGTCGACGTCGCAGAGGCAGACGCAGTTCTCCCCGAGAGCGCGCATCGTCTGCCAGTGCGAGACGCCGATTCCGTTGACGCCGATGATCGCGTCG
>CAZCER010000610.1:0-3410 GCA_964497385.1 uncultured Armatimonadia bacterium
ATGGGCCGCCCGTTCCTGGGTGACGGCTTCGTCACGGCTCCGCTCGAGGAGCGCATGGAGGCGCTCGCGCGGCTTCTTCTGGAGCGGCGCATCGTGACGGTGTGGGACCGGTTCGATGCGGCCTTCGAGGGCGAGGAGCCCGGCCTGGAGCCGAACCTGGGTGAGGAGGACCGCCGCACCCTCGCCGCGCTCCTCGACAAAGCAGCCGGAGGACAAGGCAAGGTGCTGCTCACGAGCCGCTCCTCCGAGGAGTGGCTCACGGACGAGCAGTGCTCGCGGCTCGCGCTCGGAGGGCTCTCAGGGGAGGGCCTCTGGACGTACTGCGAGGCCGTCTATTCCGATGAGGCGTTTGAGGACATCCTCGGGTACATCAACGAACGCGGCATCGTCGAGCTGATGGACCAGCTCGATGGACATCCCGTGGCCGTGCGCGCCGTGCTCTCCGAGGACGTAGGCAACCCGGCGAGGGATGTACCCGCGGCGGCGAGCAAGCGGCCGGAGGGAGGGCACTGGGCCTTCGTGATGGCCGCGCTCGGAAACGCCCTCGACCACAGCTACCGGCGTGCCGACCAACTGCGCATTCCGACGGCGCTCCACCGCGGCAGCATCGACGCATCGCTCGTGATGGAGATGGCGAAGCTCGTGCGGAAAGCCCCCAAGCCCAAGGAGATCCCGCACTACTACGGCGTCCTGAGTGGCGTCGGGCTCACGCGTGCGGTCCGGGGCGATGAGTACGACCTTCCCTATGCTCTCACGGAGTACCTGAACAGCACGGTGCTGCCCGCGATCCCGCCCGCCCAGGTCGAGCCCTGGCGGAGGGCCTTCGTGCAGGTCTTCGGCGGAGTGGCTCAGTTCATCGTCCGGCGGCCGGAGCCCGAACGGCGTCCCGCGTTCCGCACGCACCGCGCGAACCTCCGGCGCGCACTCGCGGAGGCGGAAGCGCTTGGGATGCGCGAGGAGGCCTTGCCGCTGCTTGAGGCGCTGGCTGAGGGGGCGCGGGTGACCTCCGACCACGCGCATGCGGCGAGTCTCTACGCGCGCATCGCGGAGGAGAGCCGCGACGAGGCCGCGGTTGCGGACGCCCACTACTGCCTTGGGCTGATCGCGGACGAGCGGAGCGATCTCGATGCGGCGGAAGCGTGGTACGGGGAAGCTCTCGCCACGTACGAGCGGGCGCGGGAGGGCGGGGCCTCGAGACTCTCGTACACACTCTATCGCCTGGGCTGCGCGCGCCACGCCCGAGGGGACCTGGAGGGCGCGGAGGGGTACTGCCGCCGGGCGCTTGAGGCCTGGGGCAGCGTCGCGACCACCGAGGACGAGGACGGCGCGGCCATCCAGGGGCGGCTCGCGCTCATCGCGGAGGAACGGGGCGACCTCGCCGCCGCCGAGGAGCGCCACAAGGAAGCGCTTGCCCTCTGGGACCGGGCCAAAGAGCACGCGCCCGCGGCTCGCGTGTGCGACCAGCTCGGGGCCCTCGCCCTGCGCGCCGGCGATGCGGCCAAGGCCGAGGAGTGGTACGGGCAGGCCCTTGAACGGAAGGTCCGACGCAGGGACATGCTGGGGGCGGCGTGGACGCAGTACGCCCTCGCGGAGGTCTCGATCAAGCAGGGCGACCCGTCACGGGTCGAGGCGCAGTGCCTCAAGGCCATCGAGGTCGCGGAGCAGTACGGGGACGCGGCGCTCGGCTCGTCGGCGAGAGAGCGGATGGAGGCGGCGCGCGCCGAGCTGGCGGGCCGTTAGCCGCTTGCGCGCAACGCGGCGTTGGCCGGCAGGAGAATGAACCTTCGAGGGCGGAATCGTCCGCGCACTCGAACTCCGAAGGGAAGGAACCCGGATGGACTTCACCGAGGTCGTTCAGGAGCGCTATAGCTGCCGCAGTTACCAGCCGAAGCCGGTCGAGGAGGAGAAGCTCCTCCGTGTGTTCGAGGCCGCCCGGCTCGCTCCGTCCGCGAGCAACCGGCAGGAGTGGCGCTTCGTGGTGGTGACCGATCCCGACACGCGCGCGAAGCTCGTCGAGGTCTGCCGCGGGCAGCGCTTCGTCGGCGAAGCGCCCGTGGTCATCGCCGGGTGCGCGAAGACCGATGAGCACGTCATGAGCTGCGGGGTGCGTTGCGATGTGGTCGATGTCTCGATCGCCATGGAGCACATCGCCCTTGCCGCCACGAACGAGGGGCTGGGGACCTGCTGGATCGGCGCGTTCCTCCAGGAGCCGGCGCGCGAGTTGCTGGGCATCCCCGAAGGCGTCTTCGTCGTCGACATGATGACCCTCGGCTACCCAGCCGACAGCGCCGGGCCCAAGACGCGGCTCGCGCTCGAGGAGATCCTGATGAGGGAGAGGTACACGGAGTAGGGGCGAACGATGGTCGGCCGGGGTATGGAGCGGCCGAATGGAAGGGGCCCGCGACGAAGGAGCGGGAAGGAGTCCATCCGGCTCAGTACCCGTGGCACGGCGCACCGCACTCGCACCGCGCATCTCCTCCCCCCGCGCGAAGCGCCTGCGGGGAGAGGATCAAGGAGAGGGGCCCCGAACCGCTGTTCATGCCGTTCCGTGACCGACACCGCGAGGCTGTCCGCGCCCGGCGACACGGAGTGCTGGAGTTCATCCGCGAAGCCCTGACCGACTGACCGAACACGCAAAGAGGTGCCCCTCCCCTTTGTCCCCTCCCCGCAGTCGCTTCGCGCGGGGAGGGGGGGACGGCAACGCTTCGCGCAGGGAGAGTGCCGCCCGCGTTACGCCAGCACCTCCCGGATCGCGGCCTTGATGTCCTCCGCGTCGACCAGGACGAAGGACTCCAGCGGCTCGGAGTAGGGAAGGGGAACCGGCTTCGAGCCCACGCGCTTCGGCGGGGCCTTGAGTGCGCCCCACGCCTTCTCGACGACCTGAGCCGCCACTTCGGCGCCCATCCCACAGAACGCGTGCGCCTCGTGCGCGATGACGAGACGGCCGGTCTTCCGTACGCTCGCGAGCACGGTGTCGATATCGAGCGGCCGGAGGGACAGCAGGTCGACCACCTCGACGGAGACCCTTTCGGCGGCGAGCTGCTCCGCGGCCTCGAGCGCCCAGAGGAGCGTCCGTGAGTAGCTGACGAGCGTCACGTCGGTGCCCGCGCGCTTCACGTCCGCCTTGCCGATCGGCAGGAGTTCCTCCTCTTTCGGCATCGGGCCCTTGTAGGTGTAGTGCGACTTGTGCTCGAGGAACACGACCGGGTTGTCGTCCCGGATCGCGGTCTTCAGCAGCGCGCGCGCGTCACGGGGCATGCAGGGCGCGACGACCTTGAGGCCCGGGATGTGCGCGAACCAGGCCTCGATGTTCTGGGAGTGCTGGGCCGCGTAGCCCGAGCCGCCTCCACCCGGCGAGCGCACCACGAGCGGGACCTTGAACTGCTCGCCGCTCATGTAGCGCCACTTCG
>CAZCER010000611.1:0-3407 GCA_964497385.1 uncultured Armatimonadia bacterium
ATTCGGAAATCTCCCAACTTCCCCTCGCCAGCCATTTCCGGCCGGGGTTCTAGGCCGTAGCCACGAGGCCCATCTGGCGGTCCATGTCGACCCCGGACATCGAACGCTTTTCCTCGCGCGCGGCGGAGCGGAGGTCCGACTGACGGATCACCCGGTCGGCGCCTTCCCGCGCGGCCGCCTTCACGGCCGCTCGCATGCAGGCGTTCTTGATGTGCCCGCCGGAGAAAGCGAACTCCTTGGCGAGAGCGTGGAGGTCCACGTCGGGGCCGAGCGGGGCGCGCTCGGGTATGTGACGCCGCCAGATCTCGCGCCTGGCCTCGGCGTCCGGCATCGGGAAGAGCGCGCGCACGGCGATACGACGCTCGAAGGCAGGATCGAGGGCCTCGGCGCGGTTGGTGGTGAGGATCAGGACGCCCTCGTGGCGCTCCATCTCCTGCAAGAGCACGTTGACTTCCCGGTTGAAGCTCTGGTCCGTGGCGCTCGAGACCTCGACGCGCGTGTAGAACATCGCGTCCGCCTCGTCGAAGACGAGGACCGCGTCCGACTGCCGCGCCTCCTCGAAGAGGGCCAGCAGGTTCTTCTCCGTATCGCCGACCCACTTGCTCACGATCTCGGGGTAGCTCACGACGAGGACTTGCTTCTCGAGCGCCGCCGCGACCGCGTGGGCCGCCATCGTCTTGCCCGTTCCGGGGGGGCCGGCGAAGAGGATCGTGGACTGCCCGGTGCGACCATGCGAGTCCGCGTATCCCCATTCGTCCAGGATGAGGTCGCGATTCTCCGCGAAGTGAATGACGTGGCGCACCTGACTCTGCAGTTCGTCCGAAAGAACGAGGTCGGAGAGGCTGTGGCGCGGCGTCTGAACCGAACGGTCGTAGCGCGCCTGCTGCCGCCGCTCGCGGCCCAGCGCCTCCACCGCGTCCTGACTGGGCTCGGAGAGTTCCTGAATCGCCCTCTCGGAGATCTTGAAGTACGAGTCCAGGATGGTGGCTTCCGTCGAACAGGAAGACGTCATCAGCCCTCGCCGGGTGAGCTGTCCCGAAGGGTAGAGGTAGCGACGCGCCTCGAGGACCTCGAGACGATCCTCCATGAGAATCCCCAGGATGTCGCGGCCGCGCGAGTAGGTCTTCTGTCCGGAGACGGTGATGTCTTCGAGCAGCAGGATCAGGAGGATCTGAATCTCGGTTTCGCTCAGGCCGTACGCCGCCGCGAACTGGTCCAGAACGAACGTGCGCTCGCCGCCCTTGGCCAAGGCGCGTTTGGTCTCGATCCGCTCCGTCAGCCGATCGATGCGGCCTTGGATGCGCCGGATCTCGCTGAGGCGGCTGTGCTCATAGTCGGGGTCGTTGAAGCCTTCGTCTTCCCACTCACGGGTTCGGACCCGCAGGGTGTACAGCCGCTGCCTCAGGTCGACGAGGAGCAGCATGTCCTGCAGGAGTTCGCGGTCGGAACGGTAGGGAACGGTGATCTTGCGTCCCATATCGTCGAGCCAAGCCTCCTCGTCCTCTCCGGGGGAGAGGACGTATTCAGCCTGGAGTTCGCGCGGGTGCCGCTCCGGACTCCCCACTGCCCCGTCCTTCCGAATGCGCAGGCGCCGCAACGAACCGGACTCGGGCCACTCAGGCTGTCTCGTAGACAACAACCTCGAGTGCTCGACTGTTCAGCCAAACGGCCTTCCGGCGCGCCGGATCCGCCCACGAACCAGATCTCTCGCCACGCGCTGCACGTATAGGGATGTGCAGCTTATGGCAATGGAACCGCGACACCAGCGGATGATAGACCATCAGGCTTCTGTTGTCTACTACCTTACCGCATCACGATTCCCTTACTATGAAGCACACCGGCCTCTGGGCGTCACACGGCCTTCCGTTGCGCAAGAGCGGCCGCTTCGCCTCCCACGCGGCGGCGGACAGAGAACCTGGAAGGAAAATCGCACCAGGAGGCCGCACAGGCGTCTAGGCCCTTCTAGGTGCGCCGTCGGCGCCCCTGGTCAGGGCGCGCCGACGCACTGAAGTGCCCAGAGCCTGCGGGCGCGGCCCCGCAGGCGACTGCGCGTCTTTGTGGAGGCACGCGCCGGCCCAACCGGGGCGGACGTGTTGAGGAGGCGAGGTGGTCCGCGGCGGAGACTCAACGGAAAGGGACCGACACACGTGCCCCAGACCCGCCCCAGACTGCTCATCCTAGGCATGGACGGCGCCGATCCGCACCTCATCTCCGATTGGATCGCGGACGGCGAGTTGCCCGCATTCACGAGACTGCGCGATGAAGGCTTCCTGGCGCCGCTTCGCTCCACCATCCCGCCCCTGACCCCCGTTGCGTGGAACACCTTCATGACGGGCGTCAACGCCGGCGCCCACGGGGTGTTCGACTGGCGGCAGTTCACGGACGCCGACGGCTCGGGTGCGCCGGTCAAGCCGTCGGTCCGAACGCTCTGGCGGCTTCTTTCCGACCGCGGCCTACGCGTCGGGGTGATGAACGTGCCGGCGACGTATCCCCCGGAGTCGGTGAACGGCTTTGTGGTCTCCGGACCGGAATCGCCGGGCTTCACCGCGGACATGGCAAGCCCGCCGGAGGCCTTTGAGACGCTTGCCCGTGCCACCGGCGGCTACGACCCGTTTCCGACCTCCATCCAGAGCCCCGAGGGAGACCTCGACGAGATGGCGCGGCAGGTCGAGGCCAAGACCGTCGGCGCGGCCGCTCTGCTGGAGCGCTTCCCGACGGATGTCGCCATGGTCTGCTACATCATGCCGGACTGGGTCAGCCACGCGTTCATCGGCAACCGCGCGTTGCGAGCGCCGGACGGCCGCGTGGTGGAAGACATGATGCTTCACACCTACCGCATGATGGACGCGAAGCTCGCCTACTGGCTCGACAACTGGGCCGACGCCGACACGACGGTGTTGGTCATGTCCGACCATGGCTCGAAGACGGCCGCGAGCCTCATCAACCTCGACCGCCTCTGCGCGCAGCATGGATGGCTCGCGTACCGGTCAACGGACGGCGCGTCCGCCCGCGGCATGGCGGCGCGCGACTGGGGCGTGGGCTTGGCGCTCCGGACCTGGCGGACCGCGAAGCGGCTCCTCCCCGCCCGCGTGATCGACCGCGTGCGAGGGCGAGCCCGCAAGGTGCGCGACTCGCTCGCCGAGGGCGCCGCCAAGCGCGAGGTCGACTGGTCGCGGACGACGGCGGTTCCGTTCGGCGGCTCGGTGTCGGGCTACGTGCGCCTGAACGTCGAAGGCCGCGAGTCACAGGGTCGAGTCCCTCGAGAGGACTATGAGCGCGTGCGTGAAGAGATCCGCGAAGCGCTGCTCGCCGAGCGCGACCCGGTGACCGGCAGAGCGCTCTTCGAGGCCGTCCATCGACGCGAGGACGTCTACGCGGGACCCCGCCTTGACGACGCGCCGGACCTG
>CAZCER010000612.1:0-3396 GCA_964497385.1 uncultured Armatimonadia bacterium
CCCCGGCGAGATGTCCATCGCGCTTCACCACCCGGGGCGCGACATCCGCGTGCTGGTCGACGCCCATGAGCCCAAGCCGATGGCGAGCTTCGCGAAGCTCTCGCTTCTGTGCCTGGCTTTGATGCGGGTGGATGAGGGCACGGTCCGGTTGGACGAGGAAGTGGTCCCCGGAACCGGCTCCCTTCGCGACCTGCTGCACCGCATGGTTGCGGAGAGCGACAACGAGGCGGCGAACGCGATGCTCGACGCGATCGGGCTTGCGCAGGCGGACGCGGAGATCCACGCTTGCCTGGGGCTCTCCTCGAAATCCGTGCTCGCGCGGAAGATGCTCGACGTCGAGGCGCAGGCCGCCGGGCGCGAGAACCTGACCACGGCGGAGGACACAGCGCTCCTGCTGATGCGTCTCAAGGAGTTCGAGTATCTCCCGGCGCGCGAAGGACAGAGCCCGGACGAGAGCCTGACGGCCCTGGCGTGCGGGATGCTGCGGGATCAGACTCTGCGTGGGAAGATCCCGGCGGGGCTGCCGCCCGAGGTCGTCGTCGCGAACAAGACGGGCGAACTGGACGGCGTGGAGAATGACGCGGCGATCGTGTACGACACCGACGGCTCCTGGTGGGTGCTTGTGGTGATGGTCGACCAAGTCACGGATGCGGAGGGCGCCCGTGGGGCGATTCGGGCGGTTGCCTCAAGAGCCTGGGAGTGGCTGCACGCCGCTCCGGACGCGTAGCGCGGGGGCGCTTGCGGCGGCCCTGCCCCTGGCGCTGCTTCTGGGCGGGTGTCCACCCGAGGCGCCGGAGGTCGCGCGCCCTGCGGTCTCCGCGGGGGTGACGGAGACGGCGCCTGATGAGGCCCCGGCCGTTCTTTCGGAGGAGGACGCGATGCGCGAGCCGACGCCCGCTCCGCCGCCGCTTGCCGGTCGGACGGTGTGCATCGATCCGGGCCATCCCTCGGAGGTGGGGCGCGGCTGCACGGGCCCGCACGGGCTGACCGAGCTGCACGTGAACTGGGTGCTGGCGCAGCGCCTGTCGAGGTCCCTTGAGGGGCTTGGGGCGCGGGTCGTGCTCACGAAGACAAGCGAGCCGGAGCTTGTGACGAACCGGCGCAGAGCCGAGATCGCGAACGCGGCGGGGGCCGATCTGCTCCTTCGGATCCACTGCGACGCGCGTCGGCGGCGCGGGACGGCCACCTACTACCCCGACCGTCAGGGGACAAGCGGCGGTCGTACGGGGCCGTCGCAGGAGGTCATCGAGCGCAGTCGGCTTTGCGCGGGGCGCTTCCACGCCGCTCTGCTGCAGACCCTGGGGCCGGGTTGGGGCGACTGCGGCGTCCTCCCGGACGCCGCGACGGCCGTTGGCGCGCGCCAGGGAGCGCTCACAGGCTCGATCTTCTCCGAGACGCCGGTCGTCACGGTGGAGGTGGTTGCGCTAACACTGGCGGAGGACGAGGCCTTCGCGGCCTCGGAGGAGGGTCTAGCGAGGCTTACCGAGGCTTTGGCCGCCGGCGTCGCCGCCGCGCTGGGTCCGGCCCCCGACGGGACCATCACGGGACCCTAACCGGAGCCGCGCAGGAGAACTCCGGCAGGGACCCAATATGGTGAAGACATACCACGCTCCCTCCGTGGAGCCCCCGAAGGGGTCTGCCGCATGGCGACAGGTAGCTTGCCTGCCCGGGCGGGAACGAACGGACGCCCGGTTCGCGGGAAGCGCGGCGCGACACGCACGAAGGCCTACATCCTGGACACGAGCACCATCATCCACGACCCGGACTGCCTCCTGCAGTTCGAAGAGAACCACGTCCTGATCCCCTATGTCACGGTCTGCGAACTGGACGCTCTGCGCAAAGGCGAGAACGGACGGGGTCGATCGGCTCGGGAAGCGATCCGCTTTCTGGAGCGGCTCCGACAGGAGAGCCCCACCATCCGCGATTGCGCGCTGCCGTCCGGGGGGAAGCTGAGCGTCATCGGGGCGACCGACGAGGTCTTCCGCGACGTGGGAGATGGGCGCGTTCCGCACGACGACATCATCCTCCGGATCGCGCGCCAGTTCATCGCGGAGGAGGGCGGCGCGTTCGATAAGGTGGCCGTCGTCAGCAATGACACGGGCATGCGCATCAAGGCGGCGGTGGTCGGGATTCCCGCGGAGACCTACGAGCGGGGAGCGGTCCCGGCCAAGGTCACCTACAAGGGGCGTCTCGAGGAGCCGATCGAGGCGGACGAAGAGCGGCTTCAGGACCTGCGCGTGAACGGCTGGATGGAGATCCCCGAGTCGGCGGAGGGCATGGAGGCCAATCAGTACGCCGTGGTCCGCTCGGCGTGCCGGAAGCACTCGTACATCGTGCGGCGGCGCGGGCCGGTGCTGCATCGCGGGAACGGAACGATCGAGGCGCACGGCATCCGCGGGAAGAACGCGGAGCAGTCGATGGCGCTGGACCTCCTGTGCGCGGACGATGTCGCGCTGGTGGCGCTGCTCGGGCCGGCGGGTGTGGGGAAGACGCTCCTGTCGCTCGCGGCCGGCCTGCACCAGACCCTTGGCGGCGGGGCGCGCTATGACCAGCTCATTTGCATCAAGCCGATCGTGCCGGTGGGCGGGCAGGATCTGGGCTACCTTCCGGGCGCGAAGGAAGAGAAGCTGCACCCTTGGATGGCGCCGTACATCCACAACCTGAACTACCTCGGGGGCTACGGGTACGCCGACCGGATGCTCGCCGAGGGGATCGTGAAGCTCGAGGCGATGACCTACATCCGGGGGAGTTCGATCCCCAAGTCGTGGATCATGGTCGATGAGGCGCAGAACCTGACGCCCAAGGAGATCAAGACGGCGATCACGCGCGCGGGGGAGGGCTCGAAGGTCGTGCTGCTCGCCGATCCAAGCCAGATCGACGCCCCGTATCTGGATCGCGAGAGCTGCGGCATCATGCACGTCATCAACGCGTTCAAGGGCCAGCCGATCTTCGGGATGGTGCAACTCGAGAAGTCGGAGCGGTCGGAACTGGCGGCCCTCTCGGCGCGGTTGTTGTAGCCGGCGCCAGCTTAGGCGACGTCGGGATAGGAGCAGTACCGCCGCACGGGACAGCCCTCGCAGCGCGGGGCGGTCGGCCGGCAGCGCAGTCGGCCGTGTCGGACGAGGCCCAGGTGGAGCCCGAGCTTCAGATCGTTCGGGACCATGGCGTCCAGCAGATCATGGGCCTGGTTGGCGTCGCACTCGGGGGGTACGAGGGCGAGTCGGCGCGCCGTGCGGAGACAGTGCACGTCGACGGGGAAGACGGGGCGGCCCATGCTGAACAGCAGCACGCAGGCGGCCGTCTTGCGGCCCACGCCATGGAATCGCGTGAGGTGCGCCACCGCATCGGCGGATCCCATCGCGTCGAGGTTCGAGAGGTCGAGACAGCCGCGCTCAC
>CAZCER010000613.1:0-3385 GCA_964497385.1 uncultured Armatimonadia bacterium
AACTCGACGCCCGCCGCCACGGTGAGCAACGGGTCAACGAAGCCGCCGGGGACCGTCGCTCGGTAGACGCGGTACTCGGTGACGTCGCCGCCGACTCCGTCATCCGCTGACTTTGTCCACGAGACGCCAATCGAGCCGCCGTTGTCCGGGGTGACGTTCACCCCCGCGACGGCCGTTGGCGCCGCGGGGGCGGTGTTGTCGGCGGCGACGATCGTGACGACGTTCGAGTCCGCAGACTCCACCGTCTGGTTTCGAGCCCGGACCGTGTACTCGACCTCAGCGAGTTTGGGCGCCGTGTTGTCCTGGTATGCGTTCGCCCCCGCGGCGACCTGCGTCACCAGGCTCCACGAGGCCGCGCCGGTCAGGCGACGGTAGATCGCGTACCCGGTCACGATGTTCTGGCCCGCCCCGTCGTCCGCCGAGAGCACCCACGCAAGGTCCACGACCCCGCCCTCGTCGGCCGGGACATCCGTCGCCGTGAGACTCGTCGGCGCGGCGGGCGGGCTGTTGTTGCGCGATTGGGCCGGGCCGGCGGCGAGCGGGGCCGAAGACTCGTTCACCGCGTCGAGCGCCGTCACCCAATACCAGTAGTTCGTGGCGTCCGTCGTCGTGGCGTCCGCGTAGCTCGCCGTGCCGGCCGGTACGGTCGCGATGACCACGCCCCCAACCGGAGGGGCGCCGGGATTCACGAGGGAGCGGTGCACGCGGTAGCTCACGACGTCGTTCGCGCCCCCCGTGTCATCCGAGGAGACCGTCCACGTGACCGTGATCGAGCCCCCCGCGTCCGCCGGGGTATCGGCCGCGCCGATCGCGGAGGGGGGCTGGGGCGCGATGTTGTCCACCGACTGCTGGTTCAGCACTTCGTTTGAGTTCGCCGACTCCAGCGCACCGGTCGAGTTGTACGTCCGAACCGTGTAGTCGAAGGCCGTGCCAAGCGTCGCCGTCGCGTCCGTGTGGGTGACCGTCGCCGCCGATACGGTCGTCAGCAGAACGTACGGCCCCCCCGCGTTGGGGCGGCGGTACACGCGGTAGTTCGAGAACGGCTGACTCGCCCCGGGCGCCTGCCAGCTCAGGTCGAGCGAGCCGCCGTTGTCCGGGGTCTTGTCGAGCACCGTGAGGTTCTGCGGCGGCGAGGGCGTGTTGTCGATCGACGCGACGTTGAACACCTGCGGGTTGCCAACCGACTCCAGCAGCCCGTTCCAGGAGCGCACCTCGTAGTCCCAGTTCGTGCCCAGAAGCGCCGTGGCGTCCATGTAGGCGTTCGTCCCGAGCGGGACGGATCCGATCCGCACGAACGGCCCGCCGCCGTTCACCTGACGGTAGATGCGGTAGTCGGTGATCCCCGTCGTGTCCGCCGGCGGGTTCCACGAGAGGCTGATCGAGCCCCCCGCGTCGTTCGGCGTGTCGATCGCGGCCAGACCCGTGGGCGGGTTCTGCGCCCATGCCGGCGCCGTTAGGGCGAGCATGGAGATCCCGACCAGCCACCAGCGCGCGCGTCTCATTCGGCGTTCACCTCACGGACCCGGCCAAGCCGAGTCGGATGCACTCCATAGACTATGATCGGCTGCGGAAGCCCTCGGCCTGAATCATCCGACGCCCCTCGCCGCTTCCGCGTACCACCGTATTCGTGTCGCGCGGCCCGCATCCTGGGTATGGACGCCCTGGAGACCCGAACGAGGGCACGGCGCGCGGCCAGCGAATCTGGTTCGCTGGCCCGCCCCGCGGCGGGCAGGCTCGAACTTGCGGAGGTGGACCTATGACGCGGGCCCGTTCGCTCGCGGCGCTCACGCTCACCCTGGGCGCCCTGGCGGCGCTGTGCCCGCCCTGTGCGGCGGGAATGACCGGACTGCGCGTGACGCTAGTGACCGACCCGGCCGAGAGCGCGGACGCCGTCCGCGTCTTCGCGGTCGGACTGAGGACCGGCGATGTGCTGCTTGCGGAACTCAGAGCGTGGGACGAGGAGGCCGAACCGCGCTTCCTCGACGATCCCACGGCCCTCAGCGAAGCCTCGCCCGAGGGCGTCCGCGACTGCGAGCCCTGGAAGGCGCCCCTCCTCGTACTCCGCGACGGGGCGTTCGTCTGGCTCGGATACGCCGGCTCCGCCTACACCCCGCGCGCCGTGGTCGAGACCGTGGACCTCAGCGAGGACGAGGAGCGCGGTCTCGCCGAGGCCCTCGAGAGCCCGTACGCGGGGCTGAGCGAGTGCGAGAGGCGCAAGCGCTCGGGTGAGGCGACCGACGAACTCGAGTTCGCCCCGCTCGAGGTCGCGGCGGACGCCGCTCCCGAAGTCGAGTTCGATCCACCCGAGTTCCCCGACGATCCCCTGGGGGAGGGCTTCGGGCCCTGCCCCGCTCTCAGCGAGGACGTCACCCTCGCAAGCGGCGTCCGCGCGGTGTCGGTCGGCGAAGGGAGGACGCTGCGATATCCCGATGAGGACGCCGGGCGCGCCGCGTCTGGGGCCGAGGAATGGCTCTCCGCCTACATCCAGGCCTACGAGGAACAGGGCTACACACTGCGCGAGCGCCGAGACGACAAGCGCCTCGCCTCCGCCGGGGTCTGGTCCGCGTGCCTCGACCAGATCGCGCCAACGCCCTGGAGTCAAACCCTCGGCGACAACGTGATCCGCCGCACGGTCGAGGTCTTCTACCTCGACACCGGGGTGTGGGGCCGCCGCTACGCTCAGGTCTCCCTGGAGCCCTCGGAGACGCGCGACCTCCTGGAGAGCTGCCACGAGGCCCTCACGAACCCCGCGTGGGGCCGGGGACGCCGCAAGTGGGCCCTCCGAGAGGTCTACGAGGAGCACGGCCAGGACGCCGTCGAGGCCCTCCTTGCCGATGCGAACCACGGCCGCGAGTCGCGCGCCGCTGACCTCGCCGCGCTCCTCGCGACAGTGCGCTACAACTACGGCGACCCCATCGAGAGCGGCCTCGAGTCCGAGGAGTTCCACGCCTTCCTCGACAAGACCGTGCGGTCCGGGTGCGAGAGATACGGCGTACCCGCCGACCAGGTCTCCGCCGGGTTCTGCGATCTCTACACCGACGAGTTCGCCCTCTTCAACGGCGACACCATGCGCTACGGCGCGTGTGTGCCCAAGATCCTTGGCCTTCTCGCCGTCTACCAGGCCGAGGCCGAAGGGAAGCTCGTCGTCACTCCGGCGCTCGAGCGCACCATGGCGCGCGCCATCCGCGCGTCCGGCATGCCCGAAGCGGCTCAGATGCAGCGCGCCGTTGGGCTGGAGTACATCCGCGAGGTAGCCCAGCGCGACCGCTACAGGCTCTACGACCCCAAGAAGGGGGGTCTCTGGAACGGGCGCTACTACTCCGGCCACACGGGCCCGACCTATCGCGATCCCGTCGCCGGCCTGAGCCACGGCGTGCAGGCCCGC
>CAZCER010000614.1:0-3379 GCA_964497385.1 uncultured Armatimonadia bacterium
AGGGTGCGAAGCACTGGACGGTGAAGGGCCCCGGCGAGCCCAACTCCTACGGCGAGCCAACTTGGCTCCTCGAAGCCAAAGACGGGACGCAGCTTCACTACACGGCGCAGTCGTTGGTGTGGTCGGCGAAGCCGGTCAAGACTGCGGCGGAGGTGTCGGCGGCTCCGCCCCGACGTGCGCGCCGGCCTCGCGCGCGCGTCGCTGGTACTGCGACGCGGCGGCCGGCCTCCGGCGGGTGGCGGGATGATCTACCAAGCCGGCGCTACCTGGCGGAGCACCATTCACTGGAGACGCGTATGCGCGTCGTTGAGCCGCCGCGCATCAAAGCTTCCACACAGGCGGAGTGGGATCGGCAGATGCGGGATCGCCCAGAGCTTCGTCGGTCCATCCATGACTACTGCGGGGCGTGCTATGGCGACATCATCGCGCAGACGCATACGCCGGGGTCGTTCCCGTCGTGGACGCAGACCACCATTCACCTGGACGAAGCGCTTGCGTTGGCGCACGTCTACGACGGCCCTGTGTATCGTGGCTTGCGGGACGTGCGACGGGCGAACTACGAGGCGACGTTCGGACTCTCCCCCGACTTCGTTGGGAAACCCGACGAGCACTATATCACCCTGTTCGCTCCGCAGTCGGCGTCACGGCGTGCGGGGAGTGCGGGAAACTTCGCTGGCTCTTCCGAAGACCCCGATGGCTTCCCTGTCTTCATTGAGGTTCGACACAACAAGACGGGCGCGCACGTTGAAGGCACGTCGCAGTTCGGCTCGTCAGAGGCGGAGGTCTTGCTCCGGCGAGGCGCGGTCTACCGGGTCGTCGAGGTCAAGGTCGGGCGCTACTCATCGCGGGGGTTTGCGCGACACGTGATCCTCGAAGAAGTCACCGAGGAGGCTGGCTTCGGCCTTCCGGGCTCGCTGAGTCCATTCGCCGCACTGGCGCGCGACGCCGATGGGCGTTTCCTTGGTGAGACCTGCGGCGGCGTACAACCTCTCGCCGGCGCTCGGCGCGGGACTTATGAGACGGGCTTCGTGCGTGTTGGCGTTACGCCGAGAGATGCGCAGATCGTGCTTCAAAGGCGCGGCCATGCGAAGCAGGCCGTCAATCAGGGCGGTGTGTTCTCGGGTGCGCACCCTCAAGAGGTGCGGCTTTTCTACAAGAAGCTGGACCCCGCCGGTCTTCGTCGTGGGGGCTTCACACCGGAGGACATGCAGGCTCGCGAGGTGGTATCGTCCTCTATCCTCCGTCACATCGGCGTTCGGAGCCCCGAAGCCGCCGCGACGCGCTTGACGTTCGACGGGCAGGTTGAGGAGGGGATCGCGCAGGCTCTGCTGTCGGAGTCTGACTTGCGGCATAGTGCGTCGGTGTCGTTGAGTCCAGGCCAGTTCGGAGAGGAGGGGCTGGCGCGCATGAAGCGCATGCGCGTCTTTGATACTGCGGCCGGCATGGACGACCGTCACTCAGCGAACATCGTCGTGGCTCACAACTTCGATCCCGTTGCGATCGATCATGGCTCTGCCACATATGCACCGCTTCGCGAACAGGGGCTTGCGTTTCGTGGCGAGCCAGGCAACGTCTCGGTGAAGTGCGACGAGGTTTGGTCGCAGGGCGGCGGTCGGGCGTGGGGTGATCGAGCCGAACTGGTGCAGGAGGCGCGCCGGCAGCTTCTGGCTGATTGGGAGAGCGTGATCGAGGACGCGGTTGAGCACGGCGTCGCTCGCGCTACGGCGGAGGAGTACGTTGTGCGCTATCGCGCGAACCTGGAGCGTCTTGCGAAACTCGGAGAGGGCGTGTGAGTATGAAGAGGTGGTTCGTCTACGCGAAGATGCTGAGGAATAGCCCGATCTTTGTCCTCCACGAGGACGGGCGCTGCTTCGTGGCCCCCGACGGCCAAACGCGCGAGTGGCGCGAGAAGGAGCGGATGACGCCGGAGGCGATGCGACGCCATGTCGAGGCGTTGGTTCGCGGGTCGATGTACGCGGTCGTCGAGACGACAGATCCGAACGCGGAGCCAGTGTGGCCGGAGTCGGAACAGGAACCGGAGGCTTCTCCGCCGACGGCGTTTGCGGACGTTACTCCCGATACGTTCTTCGCGGCTGTGCCGTTGCACGGCTTCAAGATGCCGAAGACTCCGGAGGACGAGGGGGAGGAGTGACCGCCGTCTCCGTGAAGTGATCCGTCGACGCGCCTCTATGCCGGCTCCGTTCTCTCCCTCTCGGAAACCGCGCGCCCCCGTCTTGCGGAGGCGCGCTGTTTCGTATCGCAGGAGTCGGGTCGCGGTCCGTGAACTAGAGAACTGGCAGCAAGCCATAGGTGACAGACCGCGCCGTTTGGCGTGCGCAAACATGGAGGCGAGACGATGGACGACGTTACCGGCACCCAGGACGGGCAGACCCCTGGGGATGAAGGACAGAGCAGCACCCTTCCCACCGCGAACAGCGGGCAGACCTACACACAGGAGGACTTCGACAAGGCGGCGGCGGCCATCCGTCGGAAGGCCGATGCTGAGACGAAGTCCCTCAAGGCGCAGGTGGATGAACTGACCGCGCAGATCCAGGGCTTCACCAAGAGCGCGGAGGACAAGGCGCGCGCGGATCTGAGCGAACTCGAGCGCATGCGGTTGGAGCGCGACGAGGCGGCGAAGGAACGCGCGGCGATGCAGGCGGAGGCGGAGGCGGCGAAGGTGCGCGCATTGCGTGCGGACTTGATCGCCGAGAAGATCCCCACGCTACCGGCGGCGTACAAGCGACTCGTGACGGGCGATGACCGTGACGCTGTCGCCGAGAGCATTCAGGAGGCCCTCGAAGCGCACAAGGCAGACACGGCGGCGACCGTGGAGCGGCTGTCGAGTATGACGGCCGAAGCGATCGCAGAGGAGTTCGGGGACGCCGGCCGGGCCCTCGTTGAACGACTGGGCTCTCGGCCGGGATCGGTCGGCAGTTCCGCCGCTGGTGCGGCGGACAACGCGAAGCCGACGGACCCTGCTCAGGGCATGTATCGTTCTGGCATGTCCCTCGCGGAGTTCCGCGCCGTGTCGGGCTCGTAGCGTCAGAGGGTCGTGACTTCGCGACCGTGTGTCGCGATCGGAAATGGAGTGACCGATGGCAAACGAGACCACGAGTGCACAGGTTGCAGTATTCGCGCAGAAGGTCCTCGACAAGGCGATGCAAGTCGCGCAGGCAGACGCCGCGTTCATGCCCGGCAAGCCGGGCTTCGACTTCCTGCGCCTCAAGGACATCACGCAGAAGAAGGCCAAATCGGCTGACTTCCCCAAGTGGGGTTCGGTCGCATTCGCGTCGCAAGCCGAGACGGACGACGTCGCGACCTGGCAACAGATGTCGGCGAACGCGACGACTCTGACGGCCGGCATTCTCACTGCTCC
>CAZCER010000615.1:0-3372 GCA_964497385.1 uncultured Armatimonadia bacterium
GAAAAGAATGGCCGCGAGGATGGCGATGATCGCGATGACCACCAACAACTCAATGAGGGTGAAGCCTGCGCGCGTCTTCATACCAGCTACCTCCTTCATCAGGCGTCCGGAGCCGACCCGGCCCCGTCGCTGCATGCGCCTGCGTCGGGCCCCGCTGACGGAGCGGTCGATCCGCGGACGATGAGCGCCGGCTCCAGCCGGACCGGCTCCGGATCCAGGGAAACTCCCGCGTCCACGGCTTCGAGCACTCGCTCCGCGATCAGGCGGGCCATCTCCGCGCCGCGCGTGTCGACGGTCGTCAGAGAGGGCACGCAGTAGAGGGAGAGTTCGGTGTTGTCGTAACCCACCACGGAGACGTCCTCGGGGCATCGGAGTCCATGGTCGGCGATGGCGCGAAGCGCGCCCAGAGCGGCGATGTCGTTGTGCGCGAACACCGCGCTCGGCTTCTCGCCCGCGTCAAGGAGACCCGACATGGCGCGGTGGCCGCTCTCCATGTGCCCCCAGCCGCTCACCAACCAGGGCTCGAGAGAGCGATCGCGCATCGCGGCCATGTAACCTCCGTCGCGCCCATCGGCGGCGGGAGCCGAACGCTCATGGCACAGGAACGCGATCCGCTCATGCCCCAGGTCGAGGAGATGCTCCGTGGCGAGGCGCCCCCCCTTGTGGTCAAACGCGTCCTCCGGGGCGCTCTCGACGGCCGCGCCCATGTCGAGCACCGCGGTCGGAGCGTGCGGCGCCGAGTGGCCGCTCAGGCTGTCGCGCCAGAACGAGTGGGACGAACAGACCAGAATGGCGTCCATGCGCCGCTCATCGAGCGACCGCACGGCCCGTCGGATGTCCGCGTGATCCCACTCGTAATGGACCGCCAGGACCTCGAGTCCGCGGGCCCGGCAGCACGCGCGGACCGCGTCCGTGAGTCCGGCGTAGTACGGGTTCGCGCCCGACGCGGGGATAACCAGCCCCACCGCGTTCGTGCGGCCCTCCACCAGGTTCTTCGCGAGCAGATTCCTGCGGTACCCGAGGCGGAGCGCCACCTCGCAAACATGGTCCCTCACTTCCGGACGAACACCCGGCTGATCGCGGAGCGCGCGTGAGACGGTGGCCACGGAGACCCCCGCTTCCCTCGCCACATCCTGGACGGTCGCCATGCCGCGCCTACCTCTCTGTGACCGACCACGAAAAGCGGTCGACATTCGTAACGATAGCAGACGAATTGCGATGTGTAAACGTTTTCGCAAACGTTTACGTGATGTCCGAATGCCCCCACGGACGCACAGGCGCTGTGAATCGGAGTAGACGCTCAGCGGCCCCCGCCAGTCCTACACGACCCCGGCCGCGAGTCTGCGCGCGCGCCGGAGGTTGCGTAGGTCATCGCCCTCGGCCTCGACCGGCGTCTCGAGGATCATGGGCAACCCCCTCAAAGCCGGATGCGCGATGACGGCGGCCAAGCCTCGGCTTCCGATCCGGCCCTTGCCGATGTGCTCGTGGCGGTCGTGACGAGAGCCGAGTTCGGTCTTCGAATCATTCAGGTGCACGAGACGCAACTCCCCCAGAAGACCCCGCTCCGCCAGGGGGGCGAGGGCCTCGTCAACGCCTGCGGTGGAGCGCACGTCAAAACCGGCCGCGAAGCAGTGCGCCGTGTCGATGGCGAAGCCGACGCGCTCCGGCCGCCCCACCCCCTCGCGCAGACGCGCCAACTCCGTGAAGTCGCTTCCCAGAACCGCTCCCTGCCCCGCCGCGTTCTCGAGAAGAAGCGTCGCCGAGGAACCGGACGAGTCGCGCAAGACGCGGTCTAGAGCCCCCACGACCCGCTTCCGAGCGGCCGAAGGGGTCATGCCCTTGCGGGAGCCGAGATGCGTGACCACGTACTCGCATCCCAGTGTGTGGGCGCGCCGGAGATCCTCCGCGATGACCTCGATGCTCTTCGCGCGCAGCTCCCGGTCCTCCGAGGCCAGGTTGATGAGGTACATGGTGTGGATGATGGCGGGGGCGATGCGGTGCGCGCGAAGGGTCTCGCGGAAGGACGCCGCGATCTCGGCGTCCAGCGGGGCCGCCCGCCACATCCTGGGGCTTCGCGAGAACACCTGCACCGTCTCGCAACCGAGCGCGACCGCGCGCTCGGCGGCGCGGTGCAGCCCGCCCTCGGCGGAGACGTGCACGCCGAAGCGAGGGCGGACCAGCGAAGCGCGGGGGCTCACAGCCGCCCCGCCATCCGCCAGGCGTCCGAGCCGTCGCGGTAGTACCGCGAGACGCGGTGCTCGATTCGCATGCCTGCCCTCTCGTAGAGCCCGATGGCGCGTTCGTTGTGGACCGCGACGTGCAGCCGCACCTCGCGGATCCCGCGCGAGCGTAGGCGCTGGAAGGCCGCCAGCAGTAGTTCCCGGCCCAGTCCGCGGCCCTGGAACGCGGGGCTGACCGCGATGAGAACGATCTCGCCGGCGCGACCCACGAGGGCCGGAAAGCGGGGCGAAGCCGCGATCACGAACCCGATGACCGAGCCTGAGTCGACGGCTACGAGGATGCCGTCCCGCGCCCGAGCCCGGTAGAGGAGGAGCGTGTCCCAGGAGTAGACGCCCGGAAAGCACGCCTGGCAGATGGCGTACACCATCTCCAGTTCGCCCGAGGCGAGCCGGCGTATCTGAGTCTGAGCGGGCGGAACGGTCTCGATCATGGCAGGGATGGCGTTTTCGTCCGTCCGGGGCCGGGTCCCTGCCCTGGCATGGTTGGTCCTTAAGCCCAGCCCCGCCGACAACGATAGAGACAACGACGGCGCACAGCCGCAACACGCGACGCATGCCGAGAGAGGAGCCGGTATCCGATGACAACCTACACGCTCGCCGTGGGCGCCGGCTCCGACCGCGTGGCCGCCTCCCGCTAGGTCCGCTTACGCCACCGCCTCGCCCGAGGCGCCGCCGTCGGACCGGCCCCACACAACCACCAGCCCGGACACATCACTTGCTCGCCACAGGTGCGAGCGCCGCGGCCCACACGCCCGCATCGTCGGACGCCGGGGCCGGGCACGTTCACCGACGAAAGGTGTACGGCGTTGACATCCAAGGACAGAGCGCGTCTGGCCAAACTCCTCGAGAGCCTCGACCCGGCTGAGCGCAGACGCGTCTTCAAGAAAGCCACACAGCTCCGCAAGCGCACGACGCTCCAAAGCCGCAGGCCGCGGCCGCGCGGCGCCGCGGCGGAGGACGAGCCTCTCTTCACCAAGAAGCGCGACCAATCGGGCGGCGCCCTGTCCCTCGACGACTGGGTGCTGCGCATCCTGCTCGAGGAGCAGGCCGTCCGCGAGGAGTCGCACGCCGAAGGGCCCCGGGATAGCGGCGCGCCAAGCGGCTCGGCGGGGCTCGTCGTCTCGGTCGAGAC
>CAZCER010000616.1:0-3369 GCA_964497385.1 uncultured Armatimonadia bacterium
AGGCCAACCGAGGCCAGGGACTCGTCGGAGATCGTGAGCAGGCTTGTGACAACGAGCCCGAGTTGCGCGCCACCGTCGGCCGGGTTGTCATCGACCAGGGCCAGGAACTGGTCCTCCAGAGGCTGGAGTTGCGCCAGAGCGGGCCACTCGCCTGATGTGAGGAGGTCCACAAGAGCCTGGAGCGCCTCCTCCGTTGAGGCGCCGGCCGGCTCGATCGCGGCGCCGGCCGCGGGAAGCGGAGCGCGATAGGCCTCATCGTCCGGCGTCGGAAGGCTGAACCCACCGGCGTCGGCGGGCGCCCCGCCGTCGCTGCAGCCGACCAACCCCGACAGCGCCGTCGCCAAGGCGACGGCCGCGAAGAGAAGCGCCGGAATGCGCCAGGAAGAACGCGCGTCCATCGGGCATACCCCGTTTCGTTCGCCGTCTCGCCCCCGCTCCGTCGAGGCCCTGCGGAGCATCCTTTGCCGTCCGACCGCGCCTTCCCTCCCTCGGGCCGTACATGGCAAACGCCCGGCGCGGAGGCCGGGCGTTTGGAAGACGATGCGATTGCGCCGTTACGCCGACTTCTTCTCCTCGTCTTCGTCGCCGGGTTCCTCGTCCGCGGGTTCATCCGCCGGCTCCTCGACGGAGTCGGTGGTCACCAAGATGGGCTCCAGCTGCTTGGCCACCACCTCGTCGGTGATGCGGCACCCCACCACGTCGGGCCGCGCCGGCACGTCGAACATCACGTCGAGCATGAGTTCCTCGATGATCGTCCTAAGCGCGCGCGCCCCGGTGCCGCGGTCGAGCGCCTCGCGCGCCATCGCCCGCAGGGCCTCGGGGGTCACCGACAACTCGACGCCGTCGTGCTCGAGAAGCTTGGAGTACTGCCGGATGAGGGAGTTCCGCGGCTCGGTGAGAATGCTCACCAGCGCGCGCTCGTCGAGGTCCGTGAGCGTCGCGACGACCGGAAGCCGGCCGATGAACTCGGGGATCAGCCCGTACTTGCGGAGATCGTCCGGCTGCACCTGGGCCACGACCTCGGAGTCGGACAGGTCGGACGCGTCCGCGATCTGGGCGCCGAACCCGATCGAACGGCTGCCGAGTCGACGCCGGATGATCTCATCCAGCCCATCGAACGTGCCTCCGCAGATGAACAAGACGCCGCGCGTGTCGACCTGGATGTACTCCTGCTGCGGATGTTTGCGCCCGCCCTGCGGCGGGACGTTCGCAACGGTGCCCTCGAGAATCTTCAAGAGAGCCTGCTGGACGCCTTCGCCCGAGACGTCGCGGGTGATCGAGGGGTTGTCGCTCTTCCGCGTGATCTTGTCGATCTCGTCCACATACACGATTCCGCGCTGGGTCGCTTCGATGTCCCCGTCAGCGGCCTGCAGCAGACGCAGAAGGATGTTCTCGACATCCTCGCCGACGTAGCCCGCCTCGGTGAGGGCTGTCGCGTCGGCGATGGCGAACGGAACGTCGAGGTAGTTCGCGAGGGTCTCCGCGAGCAGGGTCTTTCCGCAGCCGGTCGGGCCGATCATGAGGATGTTCGACTTCCCGAGTTCGACCTCGGGATCGTCCTCCATCATGACCACGCGCTTGTAGTGGTTGTAGACGGCGACGGCGAGGGCTTTCTTGGCCTGGTCTTGGCCGATCACATAGAGGTCGAGATGCTCTTTGATCGCCGTCGGCGTCGGGATCTCGCCGCTCGGAGCCGACGACGTGGAGCGCTCGACGCGCTCCTCCTGCAGGATGTCGTTGCAGAGGTCCACGCACTCGACGCAGATGTAGACCCCGGGCGGCCCCGCGATCAGGCGCGCCACCTGCTCTTTGTCACGACCGCAGAAGGAGCAACGTATCTTCATTCAGCACTCATCCGATCCGCCCGGCGGCGGTCCATGAACAACCGCCGCGTGCTGGTCGCGCCGCGCTTGCGGCTACGCCTAGCCGCCACTAGGTGACCATTCGCCGCCGACGAGGGAGGGCCCTCGCGACTCGCGCCCTCCTATCGTCCCTTATACCTCAAGTTCATGCTTCACGAACACCGTGACCGTCCCGGCCGGTTCACCGCGCCACGGCCCCGGGCGCGGGCCTCTTGCGGTTCCCTCTTCGGGCTAGAGCCCTCCGGAGTCAATGCCCGGTACATTGGACACAACAACAGGGCGCCGCGTCAACCCTAACCGCGCCAGCCGCGGAGTCGGGCCCTAGCCCTCGCCAGGAACGCCCTCGGGCCGGTGCAGCAGCACGTGGTCGATGAGGCCGTACGTGCGAGCTTCCTCCGCCGACATGAAGTTGTCGCGCTCCGTGTCGGTCTGAATGCGCTCGAGGGGCTGGCCCGTGTGATGGGCCAGGATGTCGTTCAGTCGACGGCGCGTCGCGAGCAGATGCTCCATGCGGATCTCGACGTCGCTGGCGTTCCCGCCCAGACGCTGCACCAGCGGCTGATGGATCATGATCTCCGACGACGGCAGCGCGTAGCGGTGGCCGCTCTCGCCCGCCGCGAGCAGCAGGGCTCCGGCGCTTGCGGCCTGACCGATGCAATACGTCCAGACCTCCGGCGCGATGAACTGCATGACGTCATAGATCGCCATGGCGGCGGAGAGGTCGCCCCCCGGGGAGTTCACGTACATGTGGACCGGTTCGTCGCCCTCCTTCTGCAGGAAGAGCAGTTCGGCGACGATGAGGTTCGCGACAAACGGGACGATCGGGGTGCGCAAGAACACGATCCGGTCCTGCAGCAACCGGGAGTAGAGATCGTACGCCCTCTCGCCCCGCGGCGTCTGCTCGATGACCGTGATGTGGCGATGCTCCGCGTAGGCGTCACTCATCGGAGCCCGCCCCCTCGTCCTTCGCCGCCTCACCCGAGACCTTGGCCTCTTCGGGGCGCGCGATGATGCGGTCCACCAAGCCGTACTCCACGGCCTCCGGCGCGGTGAAGAAGTGGTCTCGGTCCGTGTCTTGCACGACGCGCTCGATCGGCTGGCCGGTCTTCTCGGCGATGATCTCGTTCAGGCGCGCCTTGTCACGCAGAAGCTGCCGCGTGTGGATCTCAATGTCCGTCGCCTGGCCGCCCATGCCGCTCACCCACGGTTGGTGGATCAGGATCTCCCCGTTCGGGAGCGTGAAGCGACAGCCGCGCTCGCCGCCGGTCAGGATGACCGCGGCGATCGAGGCGGCTAGGCCGACGCAGTACGTGTGCACCGGCGGACGGATGAACTGCATGACGTCGTAGACCGCGAGCCCCGCCGTCACGAGCCCTCCGACCGAGTTGATGTAGAGATGAATCGGGTCGTCGTAGCTCTCTTTTTCCAGGTGCAGCATCTGGGCGATCGCGAGGTTCGCGGTGTCGTTGTCGATCTCGTCGCCGATGAAGACGATCCGGTCGGCGTG
>CAZCER010000617.1:0-3360 GCA_964497385.1 uncultured Armatimonadia bacterium
GGTAGGGGTAGGGGCCGTGACGAGAGTGTCTGAGGGCCGGATGGGTCCCCCGCTCCTTCGTCGCGGCGCCCATTCGGCCCCTCCAGGAATCGCCGCCATCGCGTCCGCAAGTGAAGGGACTCACCCATGCGCTCCGTGATGTCGGTAGTCGCAGCAGTGGTCTGGGCCACAGGCGCGTCGTGCCTTGCGGCGTCTGCGCTGTTGTCGCTCGAGGGCGCGTGGAGGTTCCGCACCGATCCAGGGCAGATGGGTGAGGCGGAAGGCTGGGCGTCGGCGGAGTACGATGACTCCGGGTGGGCCGACATCCAAGTGCCGGGGATGTGGGAGACGCAGGGCTTCACCGAGACCTACGAGGGCATGCCCGCTCCTACACTGGACCTTCCGGTTCCGAACGCCTACAACGGCGTAGCGTGGTACAGATTGCGGTTTGTGGTTCCGACGGAGTGGGCGGGCGTCCGGCTCACGCTCGTGCTCGGAGCGGTGGACGACCATGATCAGACGCACCTGAACGGCGCGCTTCTCGGGGCGACAGGCCCGGGGCTCGAGCACCCGTCGCAGGCGGCGAGAGCTTATGAGATCCCCGCCGGTCTGGCGCGTGTCGGCGAGGAGAACGTGCTCGTGGTCCGGGTTACGGACCTTGGAGGCCCGGGAGGGATCGTGAAGGGACCCGTGACTCTTGTGCCCAGTGACATCGCCGCTCGCATCGCTGCGGGCATGGCCGATCCGGCCGATCCGCTCGAGACTCGGTTCGCGTCTCCGCCGGCTCGGAGTCGGGTGCTGAAGATCGTGCACGGTCTTCCCGACGACCCTGGCGCGCGCGAGGCTCTGCTTCTTGGCCTCGCGGCGTCGGGGTTCGGGGGCATGGTGTGCAACGTCTCGTTCGATCAGTACCTGAAGAGCGAAGCACACTGGGAGGCCTTCAGCGAGGGGGTCCGGCGCGCCAAGGAGCTGGGCATGGCCGTGTGGCTCTACGATGAGCAGGGCTACCCCAGCGGCACGGCCGGCGGGCAGGTCCTCGAGGGTCATCCCGAGTGGGAGGCGCACGGGCTCTACGTTGCTCGGGCCTCGACGGAGGGCGGGTCCGTCGATCTGGAACTCCCGCCGGGTGAGATCGTCTCGGCGGCGGCGTGCGCGGTCGAGGACGGGCAGATTCGGCTCGACGGGGCGGAGGACCTGAGTGGGCAGGTCGCGGACGGGCATCTCCGGTGGGACGCTCCGGGGTCCCGCGAGGTGTTCGCGTTCACCTATGGTGTGCTGTATGAGTGCACACACGCGGACAACAACGTCTACAAGCTGCAGCCTTACACGAACCTCCTGGACCCGGCGCCGACGGCCAGGTTTCTCGAGCTGACGCACGAAGCGTACGCCGCACGGATCCCCGATCTGGGAGCGACGTTCGAGTCGACGTTCGCGGACGAGCCCTCACTGATGAGCGTCTTTCTGCGGCCGTACACGTGGCCTGTGCTTCCTTGGTGCGACGGGTTCGCGGAGAGCTTCCGTGAGGCAAAAGGCTACAACCTGATCCCGTTCCTGCCTGCCCTCGCCGCGGACGCGGGCGCGGCGGGGCACCGCGCGCGATGCGACTTCAGGGATCACGTCGCGCAGCTCACGGCGGACGGCTTCTTCGGGCAGATCGAGGATTGGTGCGACGCGCATGGGATCCCTTCGGGGGGGCATCTGATCTGGGAAGAGGACGTCGACTGGCACGCCGCGTTCTACGGGGATTTCATGCGGTGCGCGGAGCGGCTGACCTACCCGGGCATCGACTGCCTCACCTCGATTCCGGAGACCGTTCCGTGGTGGGACGCGAAGCTGCTCGGATCGATCGCGGACCTCAAGGGGGCTCCGGTGGTCATGTCGGAGACCTCGGACCACGTGCAACGGTGGCGTCCGGAGGGTGACGAGCGCCCGGTCGTGGTCGTGACGCGCGATCAGATCGTGGGGACGTGCAACCTGCTGTACGTGGCCGGGGTGAACACGACCACGTCCTACTACTCCTGGGCTGACCTGACGACAGAGGAGATCAGCTCCGTCAACGAGCACGTCGGGCGCTGCGGCACGCTGTTGCGCGGCTCGAAGCCCGTGACGGACGTAGCGCTGCTCTACCCGATCGAGAGCGTCTGGGCAAGCATGACGCCCGCGGTGCACGGGCCGTCGAGCGCCGCGGGTCCGGGGCAGATCAACAACATGTGGAGGCGCACCCAGGCGGCGCTCTTTGAGAACCAGCGGGACTTCACGATCTTGAGCAGTCGCGCGTTGGCGGCGGGTGAGGTCCGCGAAGGCCGGCTGCACGTGGGTCCGCTCAGCTTCTCGATGGTGGTGCTGCCGTCGGTGGACACGCTGCCGGTCGAGGCGTGGTGGAAGCTCGCGGCGCTGGTCGAGGCCGGTGGGACAGTCATCGCGGTGGACCGCATGCCGCGCCACAGTCTGACCGCGATGGACGCGCAGGAGATCGCGCCCGCGGCACAGGCCCTGTTCGACGGAACCACACCGGGCGCCGTGTACATCCCGGCGGAGCGAGTCGGGGAACTGGCGGGGGCGCTCGGGAGCCGCCTCGCTCCGGACGTCCGGGTGGAGCCGCAGCCCTCAGCCATCCGGTGCACGCATCGGCTTGTCGACGGGCGCGACGCGTACTTCCTCGTGAACAGCTCCGGTGAGGCGGTCATCGCCAGCTGTTCGTTCGCGGCTGTCGGGCCTGCCGAGATCTGGGATCCCGCGACGGGTGAGCGCCATCCGGCGGCCGCGGACGAAGCGGACGCGGCGACGACGCTCGACCTCGAACTGGGCCCGTACGGAGCTGTGTTCGTCGTGTTCGGCGGAGGAGCCGAGCAGTGACCGACGCGGAGGCCCTGAGGCCCCTGGTCGATCGGGTGCTCGAGCGGGCCGCGCTTCCATGCCAGCGCGAAGGGGCGGAACTGCTCTCGCGCACGAACGCGCTGCTGCCCGTGGAACGAGCGCCGGTCGCCGTATGCCATGAACTCATCCCGGACGAGCACTGGCCGCTGATGCTTGGGGAGGATCCGCTCCGATGTCAGGCGCGGGACGCTCGGGCGCTTGAGTGGCGGCTTCTGAAGAAGCTGTGGGCCGACGAGCACATCGCCGATGATCGGCCGCTCTTCCCGCAGATCCTCATTGGGGCGGCCGTCGGCTGGACGCGAGGCTGGGGCGTCGATCTGGCGTGCGAGTCCGTGGGCGGAGCCACGACGGCCTCGCGGCCCATCCCGCCCTTCGCGGACGCCGGGGACGTCTCGCGGCTCGCGGCCCCCTCGGGGGATCTCGTCGTAGGCGGGACGGCGCTTGACGTCTCGATCCCCTGGACGCCCCCGCTCGGCACCACGACGCCGACGCCGACGATCACGG